>DATHEV010000779.1:0-10634 GCA_035318405.1 Iamia sp. | reverse complement strand
CCAGCATCTGCTGCTGGCCGCCCGACAGGGTGCCGGCGGTCTGGGCCATGAGCGGCGCCAGCGGGGGGAAGCGCTCGACGGACCGCTCCAGCACGGCGTCGAGGTGGCGCCCACCGCCGTGGGTCACCATCCAGAGGTTCTCCCGCACGGTGAGGTTGGGGAAGATGCCCCGGCCCTCGGGGATGAGGCACAGCCCGCGGCGGGCCAGGTCGTCGGGGCGGGCGCCGTTGACCCGCCGTCCGGCGATCAGGAGGTCGCCGCTGGAGGCGGGCAGGAGCCCGGCCACGACCTTGAGCGTGGTCGACTTGCCGGCGCCGTTGGGGCCGAGGATGGCCATGACCTTGCCGGCGGTGACGGACAGGTCGATGCCGTGGACCACGTCGATGCCGTCGTAGCCGGCCCGCACGCCCCGCAGCTCGAGGATGGGCACGGGCCCGTCGTCGAGCAGGTCGACGTCCGGCGTCGGGGTCGAGGTGGCCTCGCGCTTCTTCCCGAGGCGCGGCCGCTGCCCGTTGGCCGACCCGTTGAACAGGCTCATCGGTGCGCCACACCTTCACTGGAGACGACCGGCCTGTTCGTGGCACCGGGGCACCGATGAGCTCCAGCGGTTCCGCTCGCTGCGCTCGCTCCACCGCCGGGGAGGGCGCTGTGCCTTCTGATTCGCTCGCTGCGCTCGCTCATGCCTCGGCCTCCACCGGGATGTCGGACGGGGCCTGGCTGGTGCCGAGGTAGGCCTCGAGCACGGCCGGGTCGGACTGGACCGAGGCGCAGTCGCCGACGGCGATCATGTGGCCCAGATCGAGCACGTGGACCCGGTCGCACACCTCCATCACCAGCGCCATGTCGTGCTCGACCAGCACCACGGCGGTGCCCTCGGCGGCGAGCTGGGTGAGCAGGCCGCCGAAGCGGTGCGTCTCGGCGTCGTCCTGGCCCGAGGCCGGCTCGTCGAGGAGCAGCACCCGGGGCTTGCAGGCCAGCGCCCGGCCCAGCTCGACCAGCCGCCCCTGCCCGGTGGGCAGCGCCGTGACCCGCTCGTCGGCGACGGCGCGCAGGCCGACCTGGTCGATGATCTGGTCGGTCAGCGCCCCCGCGTCGCTGCGGTCCCGGGCCCAGCGCCGGCGGATGTCGGCCGCCACCCGGATGTTCTCCCGCACCGTCAGCATCGAGAACAGCTCGAGCTGCTGGAAGGTCCGGGCCAGGCCCATGCGGGCCCGGCGGTGGAGCTTGAGCCCGGTGACGTCCTGGCCGTCGATGCAGATCCGCCCCGAGGTGGGCGCCAGCAGGCCGGTGATGGCGTTGAACATCGTCGTCTTGCCGGCCCCGTTGGGTCCGATGAGCCCGGTGATCTGGCCCGCCTCGGCCTGGAGCGAGGCGTGGTCGAGCGCCAGGTGGCCGCCGAAGCGGACGCTGACCTCCTGCACGTCAAGCATGGGCAGGACCGCCCTTCTCGAGCGTGGGAACCGCGGGCGCCGGCTCGCGCACGGCGGTGACGGCGGCGACCCGGGAGGCGGCCGCACCCACCGGCGCCGGGTGGTCGAGGTCGAGCTCGTCGAGGGCGAGGGCCTCGTCCATGCGGGCCAGGTGGGTCGCGCTCCACGGCACGGTCACGCCGACCCACTCGAGGTCGTCGGGGTCCTCCCCCGGCGCCAACGCCGGGAGGGCGGCGACGGACTGCCGGCGGGCGTACTCCGAGGCGACGAGGTAGGCCGCCGCCACGAGCAGGACGAAGGGCCAGTTGGCGATGACGTCGGCCAGCCGCAGGACGTACGCCACCACCATGGCTCCGGCCATGGCGAGCAGCACCGGCGTGTTCGTCCGCAGCGGCGCCAGGCGCCTCTGGATGATCGGCAGCACGCCGCTGGGGTTCCGGCCCAGGCCGATGCCCGTGAGCCCCGGGGTGACCGTGTTGATCTTGGCCACCAGCGTGCCGAGGGCGGACGTGAGGGGGATCAGCCCGTAGAGCGAGAACCCGGCGAACAGGGCGGCGCCCACCAGCCCGGCCCCGCCCACGACCACCAGCACGAACAGCGGCAGGCCGGTGACGAGGTTGAAGCGCTCCGGGGAGACGGTGCCGAGCTGCATGCCGTACAGGGCGCCACCCAGGCCGGCGATGCTGGCCGACAGCATGAAGACGGCCAGACGGGGCCACATCAGGTTGAGCCCGAAGGTGGCGCAGGCGGCCTCGCTGTCGCGCATGGCCACCAGCGCCCGGCCGAAGGGGCTCCGGCGCACGGCGGCCACGAGGAGGGCCACGACGGCGAAGGCCACCGCCGAGAGGATCACCTGCGAGCCGCGGGTGTCGAACTCGTAGCCGAAGATCGACAGCGGCTCGATGCTCGTCGAGCCCAGCTCGAACAGGCTGATGTGCACGGGCCCGATGTCGAAGTCGGGGAGGTTGAAGATCCAGCGGTCGAGGGCCACGGCGAAGGCGGCGGTGGCGAGGGCGAGGTAGATGCCGGACAGCCGGAGCACCGGAAGGGCGACCAGCCCACCCACGGCGGCGGCGAACACCATCGCCAGCAGGATGCCGAGCGGCGAGCCGCCCTGGCCGTGGTGGGCGGCGGCGATGGCCCCCACACCGGCGAAGCTCAGCTGGGCGAGGGAGATCTGGCCGGCGTAGCCCACCAGGGGCACGAGCGACAGGGCCACGATGGCCAGCGGGAAGATCTGCCCGTAGGTGATCAGGCTGCTGGAGTCCATGGTGGTCACCATCACGATCGCCGAGACGACGACCCCGCCGGCCAGCATCGCCATCCCCGAGGTCGACGGGGCCGGGAAGAACTCACGGAGGTGGCTGCGGGTCCGCAGCCGCGGGTTCGGCAGGGCCAGCAGCACCAGGAAGAGGATGATGGCGGCGGCGGCCGACCGGAAGGCGGCCAGGTACTGGTTGCTCGGCAGGTACGCGGCCAGGTAGCCCTCGGTCAGCCCGATGACGATGGCGCCCACGAAGGTGAGCGGCAGCGACCGGAGCCGGCCGAAGATCGCCGCCGCGTAGGCGTTGACGATCAGCAGCGACAGCGACGCCGACTCGAGCGAGAGCGACGGGGCGATGAGGATCCCGCCCACCGCCGCCAGCGAGCAGCCGACGGCCCAGCTCAGCAGGGCGATGCGGTCGGGGCGGGCCCCGTTGAGCAGGGTCAGCGAGCGGTCGTCGACGTTGGCCCGCATCGAGACCCCGATGCGGGTGCGGTAGAGCAGGAACCGCAGGCCGAGGGCCACCACCACCGCGGTGACGATGGTGATGGCCTGGTGGTACGTGATCGTCGTGACGCCCAGGTCGACGCGCTCGCCGTCGAAGAACTTGCTGTTGGGCCGGCTCTTGCCCGGTTCCCACACCAGGTTGGCCAGCCCGATGGTGCCGACCAGGAGGCTGATCGACACCACCAGCTTGGTGGCCTCGCTGGTGCCGACCAGCCCGCGCATCACGACCCGCTCGAGCAGCAGGCCGAACGCCGGCGCGAGCACCAGCAGGACGAGCCCGAGGGCGATCGGCGCCGGCCACCCCCAGTCGAAGCGGAGCTGCCAGTACGTGAAGGCGGCCAGCATGCCGATCGCCCCGTGGGCGAAGTTGAAGATGCCCGTCGTGGCGTAGGTCAGGACGAGGCCGCTCGAGATGACGGCGTAGATGGCAGCCAGGCTGAGCCCGACGATGGTGAAGACCAGGAACGTCTCCATCCGGGTCCTACTCCAGCTCGTCGATGCTCTTGCCCACGTCCTCCAACGTGATCCCCACGCCGTAGTCCCCCTCGAGGGTCACCACGCTGTCGTCGGCGCAGCGGAAGAGGCCGTCGGTCGTCTCGAAGTCCTCGGCCACGGCGAACCCGTCGGGGCTGGCCTCGACCACCATCGAGCAGCGGGGGCCCTGGCCGGAGCTCGGGTCGGTGGCGGCGTGGAGGCCTCCACCGGTCCAGTCGGAGGTGCTCGAGGCCGCCTCCCAGACGCAGAGGCGGGTGACCTCGGAGCCACAGGACTTCACCGCGGTGGCGAAGAGCAGCCAGGCGGAGAAGGAGTTGTAGCCCAGCAGGGCCTCGCTCTTGCCGTCGGGCAGGTACTCCTCGAACAGGTCGAGGTACTGCTGGGTGGCGGGGTTCTCGTCGGCCAGGAACGGAGGGACGACCGACGCCAGCATGAACACGTTGCGGATCGACGCCCCGCCGACCTCGATGAAGGTGGCGTCGAGGGCGTTGGCGCCGACGACGGCCCAGTCGAGCTCGTAGCCGATGTCGTCGAAGGCCTGGAGCAGCTTGGCGAAGTTCTCGGGCTCGCCGGTGTAGACGAGGCCCCGCACGCCGTCGGTCTGCATGGCCTGGGCGAAGGGGGTCCAGCTGGGCTCGCCGATCGAGTTGTACTGGGCCTCGTAGACGACGTCCCAGCCGAGGGTGCCGACCGCCTCTTGGTTCTGGGCGTCGACGGTCACGGTGGAGGCCACGTTGCCGGTGAGGAACCCGACGTCGCCCGTCGTGTCCGGGAAGCGCTCGTCGAGGTACTGGAAGGTGGTGATCGGCAGCTCGTCGAGCGCCGTCGGCAGGGGCCGGACGGCGAGGTCGGCGCCCCGTGCCGCGGTGGACACCTGGTAGGCGGGGATCTCGGGCAGCAGGCAGCCGAGGCGCTCCTCCTGGCCGGTCTCGTCGAAGACGCCACCGCCACCGACGAGCATGAAGTCCTCCTGGCAGGACTCGGTGATGCGCTGCTTGTACTCGGTGAGCTTGGCGTCGCGCTCGACCAGCTCGATCTCGCGGCCGTTGATGCCGCCGGCCTCGTTGCACCAGCTGGTGAACACCTCGCTGGCGTCGAAGAGCTCCTGGTTCAGGCCCTGGCGGCCCACGAAGCCGGGATCGGAGATGGTGCCGACCTTGATGCTGTCGTCGGTCACCCCCTGGGCGGTGTCGCCGGCGGCGTCGCCGGGGCCGCACACGTCCTCGAGGTCGCCGAAGGACCCGGCGCCACCCCCGCCGCCGTCGTCGGGACCGCTCCCGCCCTCGCTCGCGGCGGTGGTCTCCGACGCACCTGTCTCGGTCTCGTCGTCACCGCGGGTGCAGCCCGCGGCAACCATGGTGACGGTGACGAGAACGGCGAGCACGCCGGCGCATCGGCGCCGTGCTCTCGTACGCTCCGCTGACCGAGAACCTGAACGCATGTGGAACCCCCTGGGCCGTGTGACGATCGCCACCGTACACGTTCTGGGGCGCGCCCGCGAGAACACGTTCTCGCGGTGCGACAGGCTGCACCGCCGGTCGACCCGGCAGAACGCGTTCTACCGTCTCCCCCTCGGTCGGGGCCAGGCACCGGTGGGCGCCCCCTCTGGGCCATCGGCCCCTCCGAGCGGCACCCGGCCGACCACTGTCGACGGTCACGTTGCACGCGCTGCCTATTTAATCGCATGCATTGACGGGATTCTGTATGAAGTCTTATGGTCACCGGGCTCGGCGTTACCGGCGGTAGTTCGTGGCGGCTCCCCTGGACGACTGGGCTGTTCGCGGGCGGCCATCGACAAGAGGAACCACTCAATGCACCACCCCCACTCGCTCCGGCGCCGGCTGCTCGCGGGCGCCGGAGCCGCAGCACTGGCCCTCACCGGCATCGGCCTCTCCGCCTCCCCGGCGGCGGCCGCCCCCGAGCCCTTCTTCAGCCCGGTCCAGGGCAACCTCGCCCTGAAGGGCTCCCCGAGCGCCTTCTCCGGCGTGACCATCGAGGGCACCTACGACGCCGAGACCGGGGCGCTCACCGCCCAGGCCACGTTCCCCCGGTCGACCCAGGTGCGGGAGAACCAGCCCGCCCCCGGCAACGACGCCGAGGTCGTGGTGCAGGTCAGCCAGCCCGAGCCGGCCGTGGGCACCGTCTCCGACACCGGCGAGGTCACCCTGGACGCCACGTTCCAGATCATCCTCGAGTCGGTCACCCTGATCAGCCAGGAGACCGGCGTCCGCACGCCGATCCCGATCGGCGACCCGGGCACCTGCAAGTTCGCCCCGATCGAGGTCGGCCTCACCGGCACCGCGACCGGCACCGACGGCGGGCCCGTCTCCATCACGGTGGCCGACGATGCCTTCGTCATCCCCCCGCCGGTGACCCCGGCGACCGACTGCGGCCCGCTGGGCGCCCTGATCTACCCGCAGGTGGCCGGCCCGGGCCCGGGCGAGGACCCGAACTCGGCCGAGCTGAGCTTCGTCGTCAGCTCGGCCCAGGCCCAGGTCGAGGCGATCTACCAGGCCGTGCTCGGCCGGACCGTCGCCAACGACCAGGCGAGCCTGGACTACTGGGCCGGTCGCATCGAGGGGGGTGAGTCGCCGGCCTCGGTGGCCACCCGCATCGCCCGCAGCCGTGAGGGCTGGCGGAACGCCGTCATCGACTCGTACCGCATCGCCCTCCAGCGCGAGCCCGAGGCCGCCGGTGTCGACTACTGGACCCAGGCCCTGGTCAAGATCCAGGACCAGCCCTTCCTGATCGGGCGGATGTTCTCCTCGCCCGAGGCTGCGGCCGCAGCCGCGGAGGCGTTCCCCGAGGCCACCTCCAGCAACGAGGCCTTCGTGGCGCACGCCTACCAGGTGCTGTTCGACCGGCTGCCCGACGCCGGTGGCCTGGCCTACTGGACCGATCGCATCGATGCGGCCGGGAACGAGGCCGTCGCCCGCACCGACATCGCCGAGCGCTTCTACCGCCACCCGGAGGGCGTGGCCGCGGCCGTCGATGCGGCCAGCATGGCCGTCTGCGACGTGCCGGCCGAGGGCGACCAGGCCGAGATCCTGGCCAACGCCTTCGTCGCCGCCAAGTACCACACCCGGGTCCTGCTGGCCGTCGCCAGCGTGACCCCGTGCCCGGTCCTGCCCGACTGATCCCAACGGTCGGCAGCTGACGGAGGGCCCGGCCCCAAGGCCGGGCCCTCCCCCGCGTCCAGGGTCGAGTGTTCTGTGTGCGGGTTGGCCCGTTTGCGGCGGCTTTCCGCACACGGAACGAGGGCGCTAGAGGCCCAGGCCGTCCTTGAGGAGCTGGATGTCGTCCTTGCGGTGGGCGTCGCTGGTCTCGCAGATGACGGGGGCGTCGGCCTTGCGGACGATCTCGACCAGCATCTGGGGGTCGATGGTGCCGTGGCCGAGGTTGGCGTGGCGGTCACGGCCGGAGCCGGCCTCGTCCCGGGAGTCGTTGCAGTGGACGAGGTCGATGCGGCCGGTGATGGCCAGGATGCGGTCGACCGAGGAGGCCAGCTCCTCGCCCGCGGCGTGGGCGTGGCAGGTGTCGAGGCAGAAGCCGATGCCGGAGTCGCCGATGTGGTCCCACAGCCGGCCGATGGTGTCGAAGTGCCGGGCCATGGCGTGGTCGCCGCCGGCGGTGTTCTCCAGCAGCACCTGGACGTCGGTCTCCAGCTGGTCCATGGCCTTCTTCCAGCGGAGGAAGCCCTCCTCGGCGCTGTCGTCGGCCGTGACGTGACCGCCGTGGACGATGACCGCCTGGGCCCCGATCTCGGCCGCGGCCGTGCAGGTCTGCTGGAGGATCTTGCGGCTCGGGATGCGGATCTTGTTGTTGGCCGACGCCACGTTGATCGGGTACGGAGCGTGGACGTACACCGGCACGGGTGAGGACCGGAGGGCGTCGGCGTCCTCGCGGGGCGGCGGCTTCTTCCAGCTCTGCGGGTCGCCCAGGAACATCTGGAAGCAGTCCGCCCCCTCGGCCAGGGCGGCGGCGATGGGGTCGGAGTCGGAGCGGAGGTGGGAGCCGACGAGCATGCACCCGACCGTAGCGAGCCGGACGACCGACGGCGCCGGCCGCCGACCGGATCAGCGGTCGGGGAGGCGAACCACGGTGAAGAAGAACTCGTCGACCTGACGGACGACCTCGACGAAGCGCTCGAAGTCGACCGGCTTGGACACGAAGGCGTTGGCGTGGAGGTCGTAGCTGCGGAGGATGTCCTCCTCGGCCTGCGACGTGGTCAGCACCACGATCGGGATGCGCCGCAGGTCCGGGTCGCTCTTCACCTTCTCCAGCACCTCCCGGCCGTCGCAGCGGGGCAGGTTGAGGTCGAGGAGGATCAGGTCGGGCCGGGTGGCCCCGGCGTACTCGCCCTCCTGGTGGAGGTAGGCCAGCGCCTGCACGCCGTCGCCGACGTTGGTGAGCGTGTTGGTGACCTTGCTGTGCTCCAGGGCCTCCCTGGTGATGAGGACGTCGCCGGGATCGTCCTCGACCAGCAGGATGTCGATGGGTCGGGCGTCGCGGGGAAGGCTCACAGGGGGCTCCGATGGATGGTGGGGAGGGTGATGCGGAAGCGGGCGCCGTGGCGCGAGGGGTCCGGCGCGTCGACCTGGATCGTGCCACCGTGGTGCTCGACGATCTTGCGGGAGAGGGCCAGGCCGATGCCCGTCCCCTCGTAGCGGTCCTTGGCGTGGAGGCGCTGGAAGATGACGAAGATCCGTTCGGCGTACTCCTGGTCGATGCCGATGCCGTTGTCCTCCACCACGATCTCATGGCCCTCGCCGCCCTCGCCCGAGGCGGAGTCGGGGCCGTCGCCGGATGTCGTGCACCTGATGCGGACGTGGGGGGCGACGTCGTCGCGCCGGAACTTGATGGCGTTGCCCACCAGGTTCTGGAACAGGGCGACGAGGAGGGCGGGCTCGCCCCGGATCGTGGGCAGCGGGTCGGCCTCGATGGTGGCGTCGGCCTCCTCGATGGCGGTGGCCAGGTTGGACCGGGCCTGGTCGAGGGCCTCGTCGAGCGACACCTCGACGGCCACGCCGGCCAGCCGCCCGACGCGGGAGAAGGCCAGCAGGTCGTTGATGAGGACCTGCATCCGCTTGGCCCCGTCGACGGCGAACTCGATGTACTGCTCGCCCCGCTCGTCGAGCTCGCCGCCGTAGCGCTTCTGGAGCAGCTGGCAGAACGACGCCACCTTGCGGAGCGGCTCCTGGAGGTCGTGCGACGCCACGTAGGCGAACTGCTCCAGCTCGGTGTTCGACCGGCTGAGGTCGACGTTGGCCTGGTCGAGCTCCTCGGCCTGCTGCTGGATCTCGGTGTGGGCCAGCTCGGCCCGGGCCAGGTCCGACACGATGCGCTCCCGCATCATCTCCATGGCCTCGGCCAGCTCGCGCAGCTCGGCCGGGCCGACGGGCACGATCCGGTGCCCGAAGTCGCCGGTGGCGACGGTGCCGGCGTCGGTGCGCAGCTCCGCCAGGGGCCTCTCGACGGAGCGCCGCACCATCCACCACAGGGCGGCGACGCAGGCGAGGAGAGCACCGGCGGACCCGACGATGATGAGGATCAGCTGGTTGGTGGCCCGATCGAGGTCCTCCTTGGCCGCGGCGCGACGCCCCTGGAGCGAGTCCTGGAACTCGGCCATGGCGGCGCGGAAGTCGTCGAACAGCACCTTGCCCCGGTCCAGCTCGGCCGCCCCGCTCGGCTCGTCGCTGCCCTCGCGCACCAGGGCGATGGTCGGCTCGCCATACTCCTCCCGCCAGGTGTCGGCGGTCTCGTCCAGACGGTCGAGCTCGTCGTCCAGCTCGGAGATGCCGCGGAGGATGTCCTCGAGCTCGGATTGGAGAGCCTGGCGGCGAGCGTGGCCGCGCTCGTACGGCTCGAGGAACACGTCCTGGCGCCCGATCACGAAGGCCCGCACCCCCGACTCCTTGTCGGACATGGCGGCCAGCAGGCGCTCGGAGCGGACGATGGCCGGATCGACCCGGTCGACCAGCTCCTCGCGCGCGTCGAGCAGCCCCGCGAACCCCAAGGCCCCGAGGGCGACGGCGAGGATCGCCACCACGATCGACACCCCGAACAGGGTGCGGACCCGGTGCCGGAGGCTGCCGGACCTCACGACCTCGGTCCGCACCAGAGGGCGGCGGCGTCGTCGTCCAGGTGCCCCCCGTTGGCCGCGACGACCTGCTGGAACAGCCGGTCGAGCAGCTCCTGCGGGGTGGCGCAGGTCGCGACCAGGCTGGTGACCATGGCGGCGAGGGCCTCCATCCCCAGACGCTCCTCGCCCTCGACGCGCGCCTCGTAGAGCCCGTCGGTCACCACCAGCAGCTGCCAGCCGGGGACGAGGGGGACGTCGTGGACCGGGGCGACCTGGTGGTCGAAGGCGCCGAGGGGCATGGCCGGGCGGACGGACTCCATCCACGTCGCCGTCCCGTGGGCGACGAGGAGGGGCGGCGGGTGGCCGTGGAGGCGGACGGCGACCTCGGCCATGGTCGGGGCGAAGGTGAGGTCGCAGACGGTGGCGAAGGTCCCGGGGTCACCCCGCTCCAGGCGGAGGATGTCGTCGACCCCGGCCAGCACCGCGTCGGGCGACGCGCCGGCCACGACCAGCGCCCGCCAGGCGATCCGGAGGGCCACCCCGACCGCGGCCTCGTCGGGCCCGTGACCGCAGACGTCGCCGATCACGACCCGGACCGAGCCGTCGGGACGCTCGACGGCGTCGTAGAAGTCCCCGCCGACGACCGCGTCGCGGCCGCCGGGCACGTAGCGGGTGGCGACGCCGATGGGGCTGCGGTCGAGGAGCAGGTTCGGGAGCAGCCCGCGGGCCAGACGCTCGTTCTCGGCCTGGCGCTGCTCGGCCAGGGCCAGCCGGCGGGCCCCGGCCTCGGCCTGGCGCCGCTCGACGGCGTAGCGGATGGCCCGGGCCAGCGCCGGCCCGTCGACCTCCCCCTTGA
>DATHEV010000778.1:0-3717 GCA_035318405.1 Iamia sp. | reverse complement strand
GGCCCTCCCGCCAAATGGGAGCCCCGTGACTCCCTGCGACGCAGAGTGACAGGCGTCTCGACCACTGTCAACCCCCACTTCGAAGTGGGAAGAATCGGCTTTGACCCCGACGGCGACATTTCAGGTTTTTCGGTACCGCGGCCCGGGCTCGACCTCCATCAACTCGCCCTCTGCGACATGTAGGGTCCTGCCGCCATGGCGGCTCTGCATCTCGCTGTCGTTCCGTACACGACGCATCCCATCCTCCACCTCGGTCCCTTCTCCATCGCGACGTTCGGGATCCTGGCGGGAGCGGGGCTGGTGCTCGGCAGCTCCATCGCCCGGCTCTACGTCCAGGATCGGACCGATCTCGACGTGAGGGCGATCGATCGCGCGGCCATCTTGCTGTTCGCGGCCGGTGTCGTCGGCGCCAGGATCAGCTGGGTCCTCTCCCACCTGGAGCTCATCGATTCGGTCGGAGACGTCGTCGCTCTGGACCAGGGCGGGCTCCAGTTCTCCGGTGGCTTCCTCGGGGCCATCGCGGTCGCCACCCCCATCTTCCGCAAGTGGCCGCGGGGCCAGCGATGGATCGTGATCGATGGCTTCGCCCTCGGTCTCTGTGCGGGACTGGCCCTCGGACGACTCGGGTGCCTCTCGGTCGGCGAGCACTTCGGCAAGCCCAGCACGAGTTGGCTCGCCGTCCGCTACGACGGCGGCGAGACGCGCGAGCAGATGTTGGGGACCGAGCCGTTGACGATCGGTCGGACGTTCCACCATGCCGCGCTCTACGAGCTGCTCGGCCTGATCGTCCTGTTCATCGCTCTCGCGATCGTGGCCCGACGGTCCCCCACCCCCGGCACGGTGATGGGGACCTTCTGCATCGCCTACGGATCCGGTCGCTTCATGCTCGACTCGCTGCGGGTCAACGACGAGCGGCTGATGGGACTGACCGGCGCCCAGTTCCTCATGATCGGGATCGCCATCGCCGGCCTCTGGATCTGGCTCCGCGTCCTCCCCCAGCTCGCCGAGGTCGCCATCTCGCCGAGGGCCCCGTCATAGGCCTGCTCCATCCTCGCCGGCTCACGGACGGCGTCAGGCGATCCCCACCGAGTCGTAGGCATTCTCGATCGCCGTCACCCGGCCAGGACCCGTCCCGTCCGTGTAGTACGAACCGACCTGGCATCAGGGCGACGCCGTCGCGCCGGACCGGCCACGGCGGGCCGCTCCTGCTCGCCAGCCAACCACCAGCGACGAGCACGCCCCCGGACCGGCGTGGGCGATGGCGTTCGAGGCGTTCCGTACCGCTCAGGTCTGGCCGAGCGCCTCGGTCAGCTCCTGCTTGTCCATGTTGGAGCGGCCTTCGATGCCGGCGTCCTTGGCCTCCTCGTAGAGCTCGTCCCGGGTCTTGTCGCCGCTGTCCTCGCTGTCGACGGCAGCCTCGAGCTCGTCGGGGTCCATGGCGGCGAGCTGCGGTCCCGCCTTCTCTCGCAGCTCCGGGAACTGGTCGTTCTCCTCTTCGTCGACGTGGTGTCCGATGCCGGCCTCGAGGATGTCGATGGCCGCTTCGAAGGCGCCTTCCTCGAGCCGCTTGGCTGCTTCGGCCAGCCCGGCCCGGGCCAGCTCGTGCTCGTCGGTGGCGTCGGCCGACTCGTCCTCGCCCAGGTGTTCGGCCATGAGCGGGTAGACGAACCGCTCCTCGACGGCCATGTGGGTGGCGAGCGACGAACGCAGCTCGTCGAACAGGCCCTGGCGTTCGGAGCCGGGCTCCGACTCCTTCAGCCGGGCGAGCAACTGCTCGACCTTGCGGTGCTCCTCGATCAGGTGGTCCAGGACGTCGGCCATGACGGCTCCTCAGGGTGAGGGGAAGAGGCGACAGCGGGCTACCCGATGTGACGGCCTTCATGCAGCCGTCCTACCGGCCGCCCCGAGAACCCACAGCCGGCTCCACCTCCAGTGGCCGCTCCCCTCGGAGGCCGGCCTAGGAGACTGCTGAGCAATCGGCCTGTTGGTGCTCGCGATTTTGGGGTGGGTGGGGTAGACCGCGGGGATGCAGGGCAGCCGCGATCGGGATCGGGAGCTCCTCGACGCGGGAGCCCTTGTTGGTCATCTGGTTCGGGCAGGGTCGGTGCACCGGTTCTTGGCTGATCACCGGCATCGGGTGTTTCCCGATGCGATGTTCGAGGATCTGTTTCCGTCGGGGCGGGGTCGGCCGTCGGTGCCGGCGGATGTGATCGCCACGGTGATGGTGCTCCAGGCGCTCGAGGGCCGCTCGGACCGTGACGCGATCGAGGCGTTGCGAACCGACATCCGTTGGAAGGTCGCGGCTGGCCTGGCGCTCGATGACGAGGGGTTCCACCCGACGGTGTTGACGTTGTGGCGCAACAAGCTGCGGGCTTCGGAGGCGCCGCAGCGGATCTTCGACGCCATCCGGGCGGTGGTCGACGAGACCGGTGTGTTGGCGGGCAAGACCCGCCGGGCACTCGACTCGACGTTGCTCGATGACGCGGTCGCCACCCAGGACACGGTGACACAGCTGTGTTCGATGATCCGCCGGGTCCGCAAGGCCATCGGGGCCGCTGCGGCGGTCGAGGTCGTCGCTCATGACTACGACACCGGCGGCAAGCCGGCGTGCGCCTGGGATGACCCCGCCGCCCGCGACGAGCTGATCACCGGGCTGGTCGCCGATGCCCTTGCGGTCCTTGCTGCGGTCGATGGTGTCGAGCTCGACGACGACCAACGACAGTTGGTGGCCTTGTTGGCCCTGGTCGCGGGCCAAGACGTCGAGCCCGACCCGGAGCGGGGCGAGGGGTCGTGGCGGATCGTCCGAGGCGTTGCGTCGGAGCGGGTGGTCTCGACGGTCGACCCGGAGTCGCGGCACATGCACAAGTCCCGGTCGGTCTACCGCGATGGCTTCAAGGCCCATGTCGCCATCGAGCCCGACACCGGGATCATCACCGCCTGCGAACTGACCCCGGCCAACGTCGGTGACGGCCCCGTCGGCGTGGGTCTCCTCGACCACGAACAGCCCGGACTGGAGGTGCTGGCCGACTCCGCCTACGGCTCCGGGCCCGTCCGAGCCGCCCTCGCCGAAGGCGACCACACCGTGGTGATCAAGCCCTGGCCCATCGCACGGAACCCCAAGCTCGGTGCCGACCAGTTCGGTCGCGATGACTTCACCATCGACCGCGACGCTCGCACTGTCACCTGCCCCGCCGGCCAGACCGTGGCCATCACCGGTGCCGGCAACGCCATCTTCGGATCGCGTTGCGCCTCCTGCCCGGTCCGGCATCGCTGCACCAGCGCCACCGACGGCAAGACCTTCCGCATCGGCCAACACGACCAGCTCCTCGCTGCGGCCCGGGCCGATTGGAAAGCAGGTATCGGCATCGAGGACTACCGCCAACACCGACCCATGGTCGAACGCACCATTGCCTGGATCGTGGCCAACGGGAACCGCCGGGTGCGGTTCCGTGGCATCGACCGCAACCGCCTCGGCCTCCACCACCGCGCCGCCGCGTTGAACCTCCGCCGACTCATCAACCTCGGCCTCCACCACAGCCCCACCGGCTGGGCCATCACCTGAAGCGGGCCCGGGGAGGGCAACGAAGGGAACCACACCTACGGGTTCAACCCAACCAGGGTGGCTGGCTCACACCCTCTCCACGCCAGCTCTTCGGTACGGCCACTTCCCCGGACCCACCAAAGATCCTAGAAGCGCCTTGCTCAGCAGTCTCCTAG
>DATHEV010000777.1:0-3018 GCA_035318405.1 Iamia sp. | reverse complement strand
TACGCGGCCAAGAGCCCGATCGTGGCGGCCCAGAGCGTGGCCGCCGCCGTCGGGCTGCCGCAGGACGCGGTGACGCTGCACGTCGTCCGGGGCGGGGGCTCGTTCGGCCACCGCCTGTTCTTCGAGCCCGCCGTCGAGGCGGCCCAGGTGTCCAAGGCCATCGGCCGCCCGGTGCGGCTGCTGTGGACCCGCAACGACGACATGCGCCACGGCCGCCTCCGCCCCGCCAGCCACCACAAGGTGCGGGCCACCCACCTGCTCGGCCGCGTCGTCGCCTACGAGCACCGCCACGCCACCTTGCCCGTCGACTTCTCCCACGGCTTCGGCGAGGCCCTGAGCGGCGCCGGCTTCGACGTCCTCGACGTCGGTGCCACCCAGACCGTGTTCCAGCTCACGCAGAAGGTGCCCTACGACTTCGGCGTCGAGACCCAGCTGCTGAGCGACGTGCAGCTCGACGTGCCGACCGGGTCGTGGCGCGGGATCTACTCGGGCCAGACGGCGACGGCGAACGAGATCATGGTCGATGAGATCGCCCGCGCCCTGCGGCGCGACCCGCTCGGACTCCGGCGCGACAAGCTGAGCTCGCCCCGGACCCGGGCCGTGCTCGACAAGGTGGGCGAGATCGGCGGATGGGGGCGATCCATGCCGGCGGGGACGGCCCAGGGCGTGGCCATCCACGAGGAGTACAAGAGCGTCGTCGCCTACCTGGTCGAGATCGACTGCCGGGACCGGGCCAACCCCCGCGTCACCAAGGGCGTGTGCGCCGTCGACGTCGGGCGGGCCGTCAACCCGACCGGGCTCCGGGCGCAGATGCAGGGCGCCCTGATCGACGGGATCTCCACCATCCTGCGCGCCGGCGTCCACATCGACCGGGGCGCGGTGCGGGAGGGCAGCTTCTCCGACTACCTCTACGCCCGCCAGGCCCAGGCGCCGCCGGTCATCGACGTCCACGTCATGGCGCCGACCGGCCCGCCCGGCGGTGGCGGCGAGCTCGGGGTCCCGGCCGCCGCGGCCGCGGTGGCCAACGCCTACGCCCGGGCCACCGGCACCCTGCCCACCCGCTTCCCCATCGCGTTCGGCTGAAGGAGGACCCGACGATGCCCACCTTCACCTTCACCCTCAACGGCGAGCCCACGACGATCGAGGCCCCCGCCGACCTCCCCCTGCTGTGGATCCTGCGCGACCACCTCGGCGTCACGGGACCGAAGTACGGCTGCGGCGTCGGCGTCTGCAAGTCCTGCACCAGCCACCTCGACGGTGCCGCCTTCAACCCGTGCACCACCCCCGTGGCCGAGTGCGACGGGGGCACGGTCGTCACCATCGAGGGGCTGGCCGACGGCGACGTCCTGCACCCGGTGCAGCAGGCGTGGATCGACGAGGACGTGGCCCAGTGCGGCTTCTGCCAGCCGGGCCAGATCATGGCCGCCGTCGCCCTCCTCGCCCAGACCCCGAACCCCACCGACGCCGACATCGACGCCATCGAGAACGTCTGCCGCTGCGGCACCTACGTGCGCATCCGCGCCGCCATCAAACGGGCCGCCGCCAGCTCCTGAGTCCGCCGTTCGCAGGCAGCTCGTGCCGCGTCGGCCAACGTCGGCTCTGCCCATCAACGGCACGTCGGGGGCAGCGGTGGCGGCCGAGCCGAGGTCGCCGTCAGGGGTGTGGCTCCTGGGACGTCACGGGGAGGGGGCGAGCGGTGGGTGCTCGAGCACGCGGGGACGATATTCGACCAGCTGGATGCTGCCGTCGAACGTGCGGTGCTCGGTCATCTCGAGCGCCACGTCGGGGTAGCCGTCGTAGATGCGCTCTTCGCCGGTGGCACCGGTGATCACCGGGAACATCACCACCCGGAAGCGATCGACGAGCCCGGCTTGCAGCAGGGAGCGGCACAGGCTGAGGCTGCCGATCGTGCTGATGAGGCCTGAGGCACTCTCCTTCAGCGCCTGGACCGCCTCGACGGCGTCACCGCGCACGAGTGTGGTGTTGGCCCATGTCAGCGGCTCGTCGAGGGAGGAGGAGAACACCACCTTCGACGCCTTCGTGAGTCCGTCGACGGACTCCTCCTCCTCGGCGCGGAACTCGTCCTGTCCCGCGGGGACCTCTCCGGCGGCGAAGCCCGACATCAGGCGGTAGGTGTTCGCGCCCATCAGATACGTGACCTCGGGTTGCTCGCCCAGCCAGGCCAGGTACTCGGGCCCCTCGAGACCCCAGAAGCCGGGCCAGCCCTCCCCCGATGCGTACCCGTCGAGGGATGTGATGAAGTCGACCAGAAGCTCTGGCATGGCGGTGTCCTTCCTCGGGTGTCATGTCGCCCCTCTGGCTGTGTTGCCAGGGAGACACGAACATGGACGGACGGCGAGCCGCGAACTCATCGCCAGCGCGCGACCGAGTCAGCGGTCGACCCGTCGCCGTGGCGGGACCGCGCCCGCATCGGCTCGGTCACGGAGTCGCCTCGATGAGGTGCGCGGGGGCCCACCAGTAGTCGCTGACCTTGCGGTGGCGGACCGTGCTGAAGCCGGCGGCGCGGAGGTCCTCGCCCCACGCCGCGACGGGCTGCTCCCACGTGTGGCGCTCGGCGTCGGGGGCGATCTGGCCGACCAGCACCGGCAGGAGGAAGCCGGGGCCGACGATCGGGTCCTGGGCGTACTCGGCCAGCCCCACCTCGTACCGGTCGACCAGGTGGCGCAGGTGGTCCTCGCCCCGGTCGGTGAAGGCGGGGCAGTCGAACTCCACGAGCAGGAGGGCGTCGACGCGGGTGGCCAGATCGGCGAGCACGGCGCCGCGGGGCTCGGGGGCGACGGCGTGCAGGGCGAAGGTCGACTGGGCCAGGTCCCAGCGCCGGTCGGGCACGGTGGCGGCCAGCGCCTCGGCCGCGATGTGGTGGGCGACGACCTCCACGCCGTGGTCGTCGAGCCGGCGGCAGGCCCGGGCCAGCAGCTCGGTCGACGGCTCGACCAGGTCGAGCCGACGCAGGCCCTCGCGCAGGCTGGTGGCGGTGAGCCGGCCCTCGCCGCAGCC
>DATHEV010000776.1:0-2490 GCA_035318405.1 Iamia sp. | reverse complement strand
AGGACCCGCCCGACCGGACCCGCCCGGGATGGCAGTTCTTCTCCCTCGGCCTGCGCCCGGGCGTGTACCCGGTCGACATCCGGGTGCTCGACCCCGACGGGGTCGAGCAGCGCCGCCTCATCGTCCACATCACCCGCGTCCCGTCGGGCGACGAGGAGGGCGCCGGCGACACCCCCGTCCTGGTCGCCCCCGTGATCTCCCTCGGGGCCGAGCCCACCATCGAGCCCGACGGCGACGCCCACGCCGACCCAGCCCTCGCCCGCCAGATCGACGACCTCACCGACGGGCTGGCCATGGGCGGTGCCCTGCCCTTCACCCTCGTCCCCCGCCCCGAGTCGATCGAGGCCCTGGCGCGCGACGAGGAGGCGGCCGACTCCCTCGAGGCCCTACAGCGCGTGGCCCGCGCCCGGCAGGTGGTCGACGGCCCCTACGTCGAGGTGCCGGTCGGTGCCTGGGTGGAGCAGGGGCTCACCGAGGAGCTGACCCGCCAGCGCGACCGGGGCAACGGCATCTTGACCGAGCAGCTGGGCCACGCCGACAGCAGCACGTGGGACGGCCGCTCCGACTTCACCCCGGCGGCGGCCGCCGCCCTCTGGCCGGTCGGGGTCCGCCGCACGATCCTCTCCCCCGGAGCCCTCGGGCCCGAGCCGGTCACCGGGCCCGTCACCATCCCCGCCGGGACGGAGCGGACCATGCAGGCGGTCGTCGTCGACGCCAACCTCAACGCCGCCCTCACCCGCCAGCGCGACCCCGTCCTCAACATCTCCGGGCTGGCCGCCGAGCTGGCGCTGCTGGCCACCGCGACCGACGGGGCGCAGGGCGTCGTGGTGGCGCCGGCCGAGGAGTGGCTGGCGGACCCCTCGAACCTCGCCCTCCTGAGCGGGGTCCTCCAGGACCCGGCCGCACCGGTGGAGGCCACCACCGTGGCGGAGCTCCTCGAGACCGTGCCCGCGGTGGGCTCGCGGGAGCTGGCCCCCGCGATCAGCCCCGACCTGGACGACCACCCCGAGCGTCTGGGCCTGGCCCGGGCCCGGCTCAGCTCCTACGCCAGCCTGGTCGGGTCGGCCACCGGCGAGGTCGGTGCCCTCGACCAGCGTCTCCTGATCTCGGGGTCGATGGCGCTGACGCCCCGCGAGCGGACGGCCTACGTCGAGAAGGTCCTCGTGGTCACCGAGGGGTACTTCCAGCGGGTCGGGTCCCCGGAACCGCGCCAGACCGTCACCCTCACCTCCAGCGACGGCGACATCCCCCTCACCTTGGTGAACGACCTGGAGGTGAAGGCCACCGTCACGGTCGACCTGAGCTCCAACGAGCGGGTCGAGATCCGACCGTTCAGCCGGACCCAGGTCCTCGAGCCGGGGACGAACCAGCTGAGCATCCCGGTCCACACCCGGGCGCCGGGCGACTCCACCATCGTGGTCACCGTCCGCACCACCGACGGCGCAGTCGACATCGACGAGGTCCGCTACACCGTCCGGTCGACGGCCGTCCCCGGCATCGGCATCGTGCTCACCGCCGGCGCCGTGCTCTTCCTCCTCGTCTGGTGGGCCCGGCACTGGCTGCGCGACCGGCGGGCCCGCGGCGGGGGCGGCGACGGCGGCGGGGGCGACGATCCCGACCCGCCCGAGCCCACGCCCGAGAGCCCGCACGGCGCCACCGTGCCCGCCGACCCCCAGCTCGTCTCGACGTAACCTGCCCGTCACCCACCGGGTCCGACGCTGGATCGGCGCTTCCCGGTGCCGTCCGAACCCGGAGGAATCCGAATGGCTGGCGTCCGCCTCGTCACCGACAGCTCGTGCGACCTGCCCCAGGACGTCGTCGACGCCCACGGCATCACCGTCGTGCCCCTCACCATCCGCTTCGGCGAGGAGGAGCTGACCGACCGGGTCGAGCTGGACTCGGCCGAGTTCTACCGGCGGATGGCGAACCACGAGGGGCTCCCCGAGACGGCGGCCCCCTCGCCGGGTGCCTTCGAGGAGGCCTTCAAGGCCGCCGGGGCCGATGGCGACGCCGTCGTCTGCCTCAACATCTCCTCGGCGCTCTCGGCCACCATGGCCTCGGCCCAGAACGCGGCCCGGGCGCTCGAGGGCCAGGTCGACGTGCGGGTCGTCGACTCCAAGTCGATCACCGCCGGGCTCGGCACCCAGCTGGTCCTGGCCGCCGAGGCCGCCGCCGGCGGGGCCAGCGCCGACGAGGTGGTCGCCGTCATCGAGGCCGCCATCCCCCGCACCCACATCCTGGGCGGCCTCGACACGCTCGAGAACCTGCGCAAGGGCGGGCGCATCGGCGGGGCCAAGGCGATGCTCGGCACCATGCTGTCGGTCAAGCCGGTCGTCGACATCAGCACCGGTGTGGTCGAGGAGGCGGGCAAGGTCCGCACCCGCAAGAAGCAGATGGTGTTCCTGATCGAGCAGCTCAAGGCCGCCGGCGACATCGAACGGCTGGTGGTCTGCGACGGCGAGGCCCCCGACGCCGAGGAGTTCGCCGACC
>DATHEV010000775.1:0-13757 GCA_035318405.1 Iamia sp. | reverse complement strand
CGTGCCGACCTACGACGGCGAGATCCTCGTGGGCGACGGTCTGGAGCCGACCGGCGGGCCGGTCGACGTGAGCGGCGGCTGGTTCGATGCCGGCGACTTCCTCAAGATCACCGGCACCACGGCCTACGCCACCGTCGCCCTGCTCCTCGCCGAGCGGGCCGCTCCTGCGACCCCCGGCCTGGCCGCCGAGGCCGAGCTCGGCCTGGCCTGGCTCGACCGGATGTGGGACGACGAGACCGGCGTCCTCTACAGCCAGGTCGGCATCGGCCAGGGCAACGACGACGTGCTGACCGACCACGACGTCTGGCGCCTCCCCGAGGACGACGACGAGTCCGACACCGAGCCGGGCGATGCCGAGCACCTCGTCGGCCACCGGCCCGTCTTCCCCGCCAACGACCCCGGCGAGCCGATCAGCCCGAACCTGGCGGGCCGGGTGAGCGCCGCCTTCGCCCTCGCCGCCCAGCGCACGGCGGCCGACGACCCCGACGCCGCCGCCCGCTGGCTCGACCGCGCCGTCGCCGTCTACGAGGCGGCGGACGCCGACCCGGGTGCGCTGGTCACGGCGGTGCCGAACGACTTCTACCCCGAGGACTCCTGGGCCGACGACCTCGAGCTGGCCGCCGCCGAGCTGGCGGTCGCCGGCGAGGCGCTCGACGACGACCGGGCTGCGGGATGGGTGGTCGAGGCGGTGGACGGCGGGGTAGGCGTCGCTCCACGCCCCGGTGCCGAGCCCGACCTCACCGGTGAGGGCCGTGGCGCCGCCCTCGTCGAGCACTCGGAAGCCAACCCCCTCGAGGTCGTCGGTGCCCATGGCGTAGGCGACCTTCTCCTCGCCGATCGCGTAGCCGCCCTGGTCGACACGGACGAGCACGAGCACGTCCGCGGCCTCCGGCTCCGGCTGCGGGTCGGCGCACGCACCCATGACGAGGCTGACGACGACCAGCGCGGCGAGGAGCCTCACCCGCTCAGCCTGCCAGGGCCTCCCGGACGGCGGCGACGGCGGCGGGTCCGGCGGCGTCGAGGGCCTCGGTGCTGCGGGCGGTGCGACCGAAGAGGAAGCCGCCCTCGAGGAGCATGAGGAACACCTGCGCCAGCGGGCGGGCCCGGTCGGGGGCGATGCCGGCCTCCTCGAACCGGGCGGTGAGACCGACGAACCACGACTCGAAGACATCGGCGCAGGCCTGGCGCAGTGGCTCGCTGGTGCCGGCCACCTCGAGGGCCACGGTGGCGATGGGGCAGGCGTCGGCCCACCCGCTGGTGCGCAGGGCCTCGGCGGCGCCGGCGAAGGCGGCCGCGGTGGCCTCGACGATGTCGTCGTGCTCGTCGAGGGTGGCGCTGACCAGGGCGGCGTAGGCGGCGCCGGCCCGGTGGACGGCGGCGACGCCGAGCTCCTCCTTGCCCCCGGGGAAGTGGTGGTACACCGAGCCGAAGGCGGCCCCGGACGTGGCGACGATCTGCTTCATCCCGGTGCCCACGTAGCCCTGGCGGAGGAACAGCTCGGCCCCGGCGTCGACGATGCGGTCGCGGGTGCTGGGCGTGGCCATGGGTGCTCTGTCCTCCGAGTGGCGGGGCTGGCGGCAGCGTATCTACTGTGGTCGCTAGAGCGATCTATCTAGGAGTCTGACATGGAGATGATCGACCATCGATCCCTGCGGATCGCCGGGCTCGGCTTCGCCGCCGGCTTCGTGATCCACAACGCCGACCACGCTCGGCGGGGTCTCGACGCCATCACCGACCAGGTGGTGTGGGGCGGGACGATCGTGGCCATGACCGGGGCCGTGATCCTCACGCTCATCGGGACGCGCCACCCGCTCGCGCCGTTCGCGGCGGCCGCCGGCGGGCTGGCCATCGCCCTGGGCGTGTCGGCGACCCACCTGCTGCCCGACTGGGGCGTGCTGAGCGACTCGCTCCCCAGCGGCGACGTCGACGGCCTCACGTGGGCCGCGGTGCTGGCCGAGGTCACCGCCTCGACCGTGCTCGGCCTCACCGGCCTGCGGATCGTCCGCCGCCAGGGCTACCTGGTGGAGCCGGCGCTCACGGGGTGAGCCCGCCGTCGGAAGGCGGCCACCGGTCGGGTCCGGCATGCGATGCTGCGGGATGTGACAGGGAGTCGACAGGTCCTGGTGCGGGCCGAGGCCGACCTCGCCCGGGTGCGCGCCGCCGTGCGGGAGGTGGTGGCGGAGTGCCCGCCGGACCTGGTCCACTCGGCCGAGCTCGTCGCCACCGAGCTGGCCACCAACGCCGTCCTGCACGGCGAGGGCGGCGCGGCGGTGACCATCGCGGTGGTCGCCGGCACGATCCGGCTGGACGTGACCGACGAGAGCCTCCGCGCCCCCCTCGTGGGCTCGGGATCGACCGACGGGATGACCGGTCGGGGCCTGGGGGTGGTGGCTTCGCTGGCGACCCGCTGGGGCGCGGAGGCCACCGACGGCGGGAAGGTCGTGTGGGCCGAGCTGGAGCCGTCGGTCGAGGAGACGGCGGCCGACCGCACCGAGGAGGAGCTCCTCGCGGCGTGGCCCGACCTGTTGGACGACCGGCCGAGCCGGCTCCACGTGACCCTCGGCGAGGTGCCGACCGACCTGCTGGTCGCGGCCAAGCGCCACGTCGACAACCTGCTGCGTGAGTTCGCCCTGGCGTCGATGGGCGAGCGGACGGGCACGACGGCGCCGGTGCCGGCGTCGCTGGCGGAGCTGATCGAGAGCGTCGTCCCCCGCTTCGCCGAGGCACGGGGGGAGATCAAGCGCCAGGCCACTGCCGCGGCCCGGGCCGGGGCCCTCCACACCGTGCTGGAGCTGGACCTCCCCCTCGACGTCGCCGACGCCGCCCAGGAGTACGCCGCCGCCCTCGACGCGCTGGACGACCACTCGCGGGCCAACCGGCTGCTCACCTTGGAGACGCCGCCGCGGCAGCGGATCTTCCGACGCTGGTACATCGGCGAGATCGTCGCCCAGCTGCGGGCCGCCCAGGAGGGTCGCCCGGGCCCGCGTCCGGTGCGGTTCGAGGAGCGGCTGCTGGAAGAGGTGGAGGCGGCGGAGCGGGGGCGCCGGGCGGCCGATCGGGCGGCCCGGCTCTACATCGTGGTGACGGCGCTGGCCGCGGTCCACACCCTCGAGGACGTGGTCGCCGTGGTGCTGCGGGAGGGGGTCGCCGCCCTGGGCGCATCCGGGGGTGCCGTCCTCCTCGACGCCGACGCCGACGCCGACCTTCCCGCCGCCGAGTGCCTCCGCACCGGCGAGCCGGTGTGGCTGGAGGCGGTCGAGCAGACCGGCGGCCGGTTCCCGACGCTGGCCACGCTGGAGCCGGGGACCCGCTCGCTGTGCGCCCTGCCCGTCCGCACCGGCACGACCGTGGTCGGCGCCCTGCGCTTCAGCTTCCGCGATCGGCGGCTGTTCGACGACGAGGATCGACGCTTCGCCCTGACGCTGGCGGCCGAGGCGTCCGAGGCCCTGCTCCGCATCGAGCTGGCGGCGGCCGAGCGCGAGTCACGCCGCCGGCTGGAGAACGAGTGGGTGACGATCGAGAAGCTGGCCGCCGTGGGTGAGGCCATGCTCCGCGGCCGCGACCTGCCCACCGTCGTCCAGCTGGCGACCGACGCCGGCACCCAGGTGGCGGGGGCCCAGTTCGGCGCTTTCTTCTACAACCAGGTCGACGAGCGGGGTGAGTCCTACACCCTCTACGCCCTGTCCGGCGCTCCCCGCGAGGCCTTCGAGAGCTTCCCCCTGCCCCGCAACACGGAGATCTTCGGCCCCACCTTCGCCGGGACCGAGATCGTCCGCATCGACGACGTGACCGCCGATCCGCGCTACGGGCGCAGCGCCCCCTACTACGGCCTGCCCGAGGGCCACCTCCCGGTGCGGAGCTACCTGGCCGTGCCCGTGGCCCTGGCGTCGGGCGAGGTGATCGGTGGCCTCTTCTTCGGCCACGCCGAGCCCGGCCGCTTCGGGCCCGACGTCGAGCGCCTCGTGGTCGGCGTGGCCGGCCAGACGGCCGCCGCCATCGACAACATGGCGGCTCTCCACGGGCGGGCCCGTCTGGCCGCCCTCGTGCGGCGCATCCTCCTCGCCCCGCGCCTGCCGACGGTCGAGGGGATCGAGGTGGGGGCCGCCTACAAGGCCGCCGACGGCCAGGCCGGCGGTGACTTCTACGACGTGTTCTCCATCTCGCCCGGCCGCTGGGGCATCGTCATGGGCGACATGTGCGGCCGGGGCGTCGAGGCCGCCTCCCTCACCGCCCTGACCCGCTACACCGTCCGCGCCGCGGCCCGGCTGGGGCTGAGCGCCGGCGCGGTCCTGGGCGCCGTCAACCAGGCCATCCACGCCGAGGGCGACGACGAGCGGTTCTGCACCGCCGTCTACGGCCTGCTGGAGGTGACCGACGACGGGGCGCTTCTCACCTATGCCAACGGCGGCCACCCGCCGGTGCTGGTCGTGCGGGACGGAGTGGTCGAGGCGGCGCCGACCACCGGTGGCCTCCTCGGCGCCTTCCCGGACACCGCCATCACCGAGCGGACGATCGCACTGGGCGTCGGCGACGTCGTGGTGCTCCACACCGACGGGGTGAGCGAGGTTCGCCACGAGGGCGAGGAGTTCGGCGACCGGTGCCTGCACGAGACGGTGGCCGAGGTCGCCGGGCGGCCGGCCCGTGAGGTCGCCGACGAGCTGGTGGCCGCCTCCGCCGCCTTCGGCGGGGGGCCCGTGACCGACGACGCCGCCGTGCTGGTGCTGGTCGTCGAGCGTCCCTCGGTCTAAGTCGGTCGCGGCTCGCGGGGGAGGCCGAGGGCACGCTCGCCGATGATGTTGCGCTGCACCTGCTCGGTCCCGCCGCCCAGGCGGACGGCCCACTGGGTCAGCAGGACGCCCTGCCAGGGCGCCTCGCCCGGCGCCCCGTAGTCGAACAGCAGGGCGTCGGCGCCCAGTACCGCCAGGGCGAAGTCGGCCAGGGCGGCGCAGTAGGTCGAGTACGCCAGCTTGAGCACCGAGCTCTCGGGTCCCGGCGCCTGGCCCTGCGACAGCGCCGTCTGCACCCGGAGGCCCATGTAGGTGATGACCTGGAGCCGGGTGTGGATGCGGGCCAGCTCCTGGCGGACCACCGGGTCGTCCTGCCGGCCGGCCGCCCGCACCAGCTCGATCAGCGGGCGCAGCGGGTCGACGTTGCCCGAGCCGATGCCGATGCGCTCGCTCGTCAGCGTCGTCATGGCCACGCCCCAGCCCTGGTCCACCTGGCCGACGACGTTGGCCAGCGGGACCCGCACGTCGGTCAGGAACACCTCGCTGAAGTGCGATGCGCCGTTGATCTGGCGGATGGGTCGGACCTCGACGCCGGGCGTGCGCATGTCGACCAGCACGTAGGTGATGCCCTTGTGCTTGGGGGCGTCGGGGTCGGTGCGGACGAGGAGGATGCCCCAGTCGGAGAAGTGGGCCGAGCTCGTCCAGACCTTCTGGCCGTTCACGACCAGCTCGTCGCCGTCGCGCACCGCGCTGGTGCGGAGCGACGCCAGGTCGGAGCCGGCGCCGGGCTCGCTGAACAGCTGGCACCACACCTCGGTGCCCTCGAGCATCGGCGGGAGGAAGCGGGCCTTCTGGGCCTCCGTCCCGTGGGCGATCAGGGTCGGCCCGGCCATGCCGATGCCCTGGACGAAGATCGTCCGGGGGACGTCGAAGCGGGCGACCTCCTGGGCGAACACCAGGGCCTCCACGGTGGAACCGCCTCGGCCGCCGTTCTCCTTGGGCCAGGTCACGCCGGCCCAGCCCTCCCGGTAGAGCGTCGCCTGCCAGGCCTTGGCCGCGGCGATGTGCTCCGCCTCGACGTCGGGGTCGGTGTCGGCGAGGAAGCCGACCGACTCCTCACCGGGCTCGCGCAACCGGGCGTGACGGAGGAGGAAGGCGTGGGCCTCGGCCCGGAAGGCCGCCTCCTCGGGGGTGTCGCCGAAGTCCATGAGCGACCGAGACTAGAACGTGTTCTACTTGCGGGCATGGTCCGCACCTACGTCGTCACCGGCTCGGCCTCCGGGATCGGCCAGGCCACCTGCTCGCTGCTGGAGTCGCAGGGCCATCGGGTCGTCGACGTCGACCTGCACGACGCCACGATCGTCGCCGACCTGGCCACCGCGGCCGGCCGCCGCGCCCTCGTCGACGAGGTCACGGCGGCGACGGGCGGTGCCATCGACGTCGTGATCGCCAACGCCGGGACGCAGGCGTCGCCCGAGCTGTGCGTGCGGGTCAACCACTTCGGAGCGGTGGCGACGTGCGTCGGCCTCCGGCCCCTCCTGGCCGGCTCGCCCGAGCCCCGGGTGGTGGTGACGGCGTCGTCGTCGGTCCTCAACGGCCACACGCCCGAGCTGGTCGAGGCCTGTCTGGCGGGGGAGGAGGAGCGGGCCGTGGCCCTGTCCCTCGTCGGCCACGAGCTGCTCGCCTACCCGTCGACCAAGCGGGCCCTGGCCCGTTGGGTCCGGCGCTCGGCTGTTCTGCCGGAGTGGGCCGGGGCCGGCATCGCCCTCAACGCCGTCGCTCCCGGCATCGTCGAGACGCCCCTCCTCGTCCCGCTCCTCGGCGACCCGGTCATGGTCGAGCTGATGGACGCGGCCGTGCCCATGCCCCTCGGGGGCCGGTGCCAGCCCGAGCACGTGGCCGAGGTGATCGCCTTCCTCGCTGCCCCCACGACCCAGCGCATCGCCGGCCAGGTCCTCTTCGTCGACGGCGGTGCCGACGCCGTCCTCCGCGGCGACGACGCCTGGGGGCCCGCCGTCTAGTTCCGTTCCGATGCGTCGGACGTCGATTCGCTGGCGAATCGACGCCCGACGGGCTGTCGCAGGTCAGCGCCCGAGAGGTCGGCGACGGAGGGCGCCTGGATCGTCAGGGGCTGATGATCCTGGCCACGAGTCGATGGCGGCCTCGGCCGACGTCGGACCGGTCCGGCGCCCACCATCCACCACGGAGGGAGGTCGGGCAGGCACGATGTGAGCCGGTCGAAGGTTCGACCATCCACCTCACTGTCACACCCCCTACGTACTGTCGTTCCCATGAGGGTCCTGCACACCTCCGATTGGCACCTGGGCCGCCTGTTCCACGGCGCGTCCCTGCACGCCGACCAGGAGCGGGCCCTGGCCCGGGTGGCCGCCATCGCCCGCGAGCGGGCCGTCGACGTGGTGGTCGTGGCCGGCGACCTCTACGACCGGGCCATCCCCCCGGCCGATGCCGTCGACCTGCTGGCCCAGGTCCTCCAGGAGCTGCGGTCCGGTGGCGCCCAGGTCGTGGCCATCACCGGCAACCACGACTCGCCCAACCGGGTCGGTGCGCTCGACCCGCTCCTGCGGGCCGGCGGTGTCACCCTCCGGGGCCGGTTCGATGCCGCCGCCCCGGTGGTCGTCCCGGCCACCGACGGCGGGCCCGACCTCGTCGTCCACCCCGTGCCGTACCTCGAACCGCTGGCCGCCCCCCTCGTCCCCCGGTCCGGCGGCCGTCCTCGCCGGGCCACCCAGCACGAGGTCCTGGGCCGGGCCCTCGATGCCGTCCGGGCCGACCTCGCCGAGCGCGGCCCGGTGCGATCCGTCGTGGTGGCCCACGCCTTCGTGGCCGGGGCGGCGCCGTCGGACAGCGAGCGCGAGCTCAGCGTCGGCGAGGTCGACCGGGTGCCCACCTCGGTCTTCGACGGCTTCACCTACACCGCCCTCGGCCACCTCCACCGGCCCCAGGAGGTCGGCTCCCGGGCCGCCTACTCGGGCTCGTTGCTGCCCTACTCGTTCTCGGAGACCTCGCCGTCGTCGGTGCGCGTGGTCGAGCTGGCGCCCGACGGGTCGATCGAGGCCGAGGTCGTGGCCCTGGGGTGCGAGCGCCCCGTCGCCACCATCGAGGGCCGGCTCGACGCCCTGCTGTCCGACCCGGCGCACCGCGCCGCCGAGGGCGCCTGGGTCCGGGCCCGCCTGCGCGACGAGGTGCTGCCCCGCCACGCCATGGCCCGCCTCCGTGACCGCTTCCCCCACACCCTGATGCTCGAGCACGTCCGGCCCGCTGCCATCGCCCCGGCCGCCGACCCCCGCCGGCGGTCCGGGCCCGTCACCGACCTCGACCTCGTCGGCGCCTTCCTGGCCGAGCGGTTCGGCCGCCCGGTCGAGGACGCCGAGGCCTCCCTGCTCGACGCCGCCTTCGCCGCCGTGGCCACCGCCGAGCCCGAGCGGGTGCCGGTCGTCGCCGCCGAGCCGGACGCGGCCGAGGACGACAGCTCCGCGTGGGGCGCGGCATGAGGCCGCTCCGCCTCGAGGTCGAGGCCTTCGGGCCCTTCGCCACCCACCAGGTGGTCGACTTCGAGATGCTCGATGACGAGGGCCTGTTCCTCATCTGGGGGCCCACCGGCGCGGGCAAGAGCTTCCTGCTCGACGCCCTCTGCTTCGCCCTCTACGGCAAGACGGCGGGCGACCGGCCCCCGTCGCGCCTCCACTCCGACCACGCCCGCGGCGCCGTGCCCCGCGTCGAGCTCCGCTTCCGCCTCGGCGGCGACGAGTGGACGGTGCGGCGCGAGGCCCCCCGGTGGCGCACCAAGCGCGACGGCACCGCCGTCCAGGCATCCACCAAGGCGGTGCTCGAGCGGAAGGCCGCCGGCGGGGCCGACGTGGTGGCCACCAAGGTCACCGATGTCGACGCCATCCTCCGGGCGCGGCTGGGGCTCGACGTCGACGAGTTCCGCCGGGTGGTCCTCCTGCCCCAGGGCCGCTTCGAGCAGGTGCTGCGGGCCAGCTCGGCCGAGCGCGAGGCCCTGCTGGCCAACATCTTCGGCACCCACCGCTTCGAGGACGTGGCCCGCCACCTCGACCTGGCCGCCCGCGAGGAGGCCCGGGCCATCGACCAGGCCGAGCACGAGCAGGAGACCCGGGTCCAGGCCGTCGTCGCCGCCCGCCGCCGTCTGGCCCATGAGCTGGCCCCGTACGCCCCGCTGGTCGGCCCGGTCGTCGATGTGGCCGCCCTCACCGGCGCTGGCGGCGCCGTCGACGGGGGCGGTGCGGCCGGTGCGGCCCGCGGGCCTGGCGCGTCCGGCGCGTCCGGCGGGCCCGACCTCGACGTCGTGGCCACCACGCTGGCGACGGCGGCCGCCACCCTGCGGACCGAGGCCGACACCGGCGCCACCGCGGCCGATGCCGCCCGGGCCGAGATGGATCGGGCCCAGGCCACGGCCGAGCGCTGGGTCGAGCGCGACGGGCTGCGGCGCTGGGAGACCGAGCTGCGCGAGGGCGCCGCCGAGGTCGACCGGGCCCGTGCCGAGCTGGCCGAGGCCGAGCGGGCCCAGCGGGTCGCTCCCGCCCTGGACTCCGCCCGCCGCGCCCACCGCGGTGTCCGCGCCGCCACCGCCCGCCAGCGGGACGCGGCCGAGGAGGCGGCGTCGGCCTGGGCCGCCAGCCCCGTCACCCTGGGCGGCATCCTCCACGGCCCGGCCCAGGGGGCCGACGCCCTGGCCGCCATCGACGACGCTTGGCTCACGGCCGCGGCCACCGCCATCGTGCGGCGCACCACCGAGGTCGAGGCCGCCGGCGACGCCGCCGTCCGGGCCGAGAGCGCCCGCCAGGAGGTGGCCGGCGCTCGCCAGCGGGCCGACCAGGCCGCCGAGTCCGCCGTGGGCTGGAGCACGAAGGCCGAGATGGCCGGGCGCGACCGCGAGGAGGCGGCCGCCCAGCTGGCGGCGGCCACCGTTGCGGCCGAGCGGGTCGACGGCCTGGCCGCCGAGGTCGAGCGGCTGGCCGCCTGGTCGGCTGCCGCCCGCCGTCTCCCGGCGGCCGAGGATCACGTGCTCGAGGCCGAGGAGCGACGGCTGGAGGCGCGCGAGGCCGAGGCCGACGCCCGTATGGCGTTCGCCGACCGGCGTCAGGTCCACCTCGACGGCGTAGCCGCCGAGCTGGCCGTCCGGCTGGTGGCGGGCGAGGCCTGCCCCGTCTGCGGGGCCGACGTGCACCCCGCCCCGGCCCCGCCCGTGGTCGGCGCCCCCTCCCGCGCCGACGTCGACACCGCCGAGGCCGCCTGCGAGACGGCCGCGGCCCGGCGGGCCGCGGCCGACACCCTGGTCGAGGCGGCCCGCGCCGCCCGGGCCGACGTGCGGGCCGAGGCCGGCGACGCCGCCGATCAGCCCGAGGTGGTGTCGGCCGCCCTCGACGGGGCCAAGACGGCGCTGGCCGCGGCGCGGGCCCTGGCCGCCGCGCGCGACGAGCTGACGCAGGCGGTCGCCACCGCCGAGGCGGCGGTCGAGGAGTGCCGGCGGCTGGGCCAGGCCGACGCCGCCCGCGCCGCCGAGCAGCGCGAGGCCCTCGCCGTGCTTGAGTCCCAGGCCGGCGAGGCGGCGGCCGCGGCCGAGGGCGTCCTGGGGGTGGGCGCCGGGCGCGATGTGGCCGAGCGGGCGTCGGCGGCGCTGGGCCGGCTCCACGACGCCTTCGCCGACCTGGCCCGCACCCGAGCGGATCTGGCCGGGGCCACCTCCGTGGCCGAGAGCGCGGCGGTCGCCCTGGCCGCGGCCCTCGCCGACGCCGGGTTCCCCGATGCGACGGCCGCCACCGTCGCCTCCCGTGACGCGGCGGCCTGCGACCAGCTACGAGCCGGCGTCGAGCGCTGGGAGGTCGAGACCCAGCGGGTGGCCGTCGCCCTCGAGCACGCCGCCCGCACCGACCTGCCCGACGACCGCCCCGACCCCGAGCCGGCCCGCCGCGCCGCCGCCGAGGCGGCGGCCATGCACCGAGCCCTGGTCGAGGCGGCCGCCCGCGTCGGGGCAACGGCCGCGACGGTGGCCGAGGCCGCGGCCGCCCACCGCGACGAGGCCGCCCACCTCGCGGTGGCCGTGGCCGAGCACGAGGTCCGGCGCCGCCTGGCCGAGGTGTGCGTCGGGCGGGGCGGCGATCGGGTGTCGCTCCAGCGCTGGGTCCTCGCCGCCCACTTCGAGACGATCTGCACCCGGGCCAACGATCGATTGGCCGTGATGAGCGCCGGGCGCTACTCGCTCCGAGTGCACACCGAGTCCAGCCGGGGGGCCCGGGCCGGGCTCGACCTGCGGGTGCTCGACGCCCACAGCGGCGAGGAGCGCGAGGTCACCACCCTGTCGGGCGGCGAGACCTTCCAGGCCTCGCTGGCCCTGGCCCTGGGCGTGGCCGACGTCGTGGCCGAGCGGTCGGGCGGGGTGGAGCTGGGGGTGCTGTTCGTCGACGAGGGCTTTGGCACCCTCGACTCCGACGCCCTCCACCTGGCCCTCGACGAGCTCGACCGGCTGCGAGCCGGCGGGCGCCTGGTCGGCGTCATCAGCCACGTGCCCGGTCTGCGCGAGCGCATCGGCACCGGCATCGAGGTCCGGCGCGACCGCACCGGCTCCGAGATCCACGTCGGCGCCGCCCCCGTGATCTGACCGAACCCACGCCTGGCCCATCCCATACCCGGCGGACCGACGGTCAGGTGGTGCCTGGCACCACGTGACCATGCCCATCCCGGCGCCCGATCGCGACCACCGGTCACTTGGTGCCTGGCACCACGTGACCCGTGGCCTCCCGCGTGGTGCTCGTCGTCAGGCCGGGTCGAGACGGGCGACCACGCCGTCGAGCGAGAGGACGTAGACCTCGCCGTCGGCATCGGTGTCGATCGAGACCACCGACGACACGGTGTCGTCGAGCACGGTGGTCTCGCCCACGGTGTCGCCGTCGAGGCGGATGGCCGACAGCCCCGCCTTGCAGTAGTCGCCGAACAGGTAGGCGCCGTCGAGGTCGGCGATGGCGTCGCCCCGGTAGAGCACGCCCCCCGAGACCGAGCACCAGCCGTCGGCGTGCTGCATCTCGAACACCGGGCCGACCAGCGTCCCGGCGCCCAGCTCGCGGTCGGGGAAGAGCTCCTCGGAGCCCTCGAACCGGCTCCACCCCAGGTTGGTGCCGAGGATGGCGTCGGCCGGCAGGCGGTCGATCTCCTCGAGCATGTCCTGGCCCACATCGGCGATCCAGAGGTCGCCGGTGTCGGGGTCGAACCGCATGCGCCACGGGTTCCGCAGCCCCATGGCCACGATCTCGGGTCGGCCCCCGCCGTCGGCGAACGGGTTGTCGGCGGGGATGGCGTAGGGCTGGTCGTCCGATGGCGGGGTCGGGTCGATGCGGAGGATCTTCCCCAGCAGGTCCTCGGGGTCCTGGGCCCGCAGCTCGGGGTCGTCGGCCGAGCCGCCGTCGCCCAGGCCGATCCACAGCAGGCCGTCGTCGTCGACCAGGATCTCGCCGCCGTTGTGGTTGGCGTAGGGCTGGGCCACGGTGAGCAGGTCGACCCGTGAGGCGGCATCGGCGGTGTCGCCGCTCATGGTGAAGGAGGCGATGCGGGTCTCGCCGCCGAGCCCGCTGTGGTGGACGTAGAGGATGCCGCCGTCGGGGGAGAAGGCCAGGCCCAGCACGCCCTGCTCGCCCCCGGATCGAGTCACCTCGGTGAGGTCGAGGGCGGTGGCCGGCTCGGCGTCCTCGCCGACGGTCGGGTCGAGGCTGACGATCCGCCCGCCCTGCTCGGCCACGTAGACGAGGTCCGACCCGGGCCGGCTGACCAGCTTCGTCGGCGCATCCAGCGACGCGATCGGGGTGAGGGTGACGGCGACGTCGCCCAGCGGGCCCGGGTCGGAGCCGTCCTCGCCCGAGGCGGTGGTGGTCGATTCGGTCGTGCTGGATGTTGCGTCGGTGGTGGAGCTGCCCTCGGGTTGGGTCGGCATGGTGGGCGACCGCCCCTCGACCGGGTCACCGGTCTCGGCCTTCTCGTCGGCCCCGCACCCACCGGCGAGCACGGCGATCACCACGGCCAGGGCGAGAGCGCGGCGACCGCTCACGACGGCAGCACCTCGAGGGGCCGGATCAGCCCCTCCTGCACGACCGAGGCGGCCAGCTCGCCGTCGGCGCCGAAGAACAGGCCCCGGGCGATGCCCCGCCCGCCCGACGCCGACGGGGTGTCCTGGTCGTAGAGCAGCCACTCGTCGGCCCGAAAGGGCCGGTGGAACCACATGGCGTGGTCGAGGCTGGCCATCATCACATCGTTCTCCACGAACGACCGCCCGTGGGGGAACAGCGTGGTGTCGAGCAGGGTCATGTCCGAGGCGTAGGTCACCACGCAGGCGTGGAGCACCGGGTCGTCGGGGAGCTTGCCGTCGGCCCGCATCCAGACCCGGTTGCGGGGCGGCAGCGGCTCGCGCCGGGCCCCGGGGACGCCGTCGACGTAGCGCATGTCGATGGGCCGCGGTCGCGACAGCCAGGCCCGGCCGGCCTCGGTCTGCCCCATGATCGGCTCCCACCGGGTGGCGAAGTCGGGGAGCGACTCGGGCTCGGGCACGTCGGTCGGCATGGGGGCCGAGTGGTCGTAGCCCTGCTCCTCGACGTGGAACGAGGCCGACAGGTTGAAGATGGCCTTGCCGTGCTGGATGGCCACGACCCGGCGGGTGGTGAACGAGCGGCCGTCGCGGATCCGGTCGACCTCGTAGAGGATCGGCACGGTCGGGTCGCCCGGGCGCAGGAAGTAGGCGTGGAGCGAGTGGACGTGGCGGTCGGTCCCCACGGTCCGGGCCGCGGCCACCAGCGCCTGGCCGGCCACCTGGCCGCCGAAGACCCGCTGCACGTCGACGTCGGGGCTCGTCCCCCGGAACAGGTTGACCTCGATCGGCTCCAGGTCGAGCACCGCCACCAGGTCGTCCACGGCCTCCTGCTGCACGGTCGCCATCCTGGCAGGTGGACGAGCCGGTACGGTCGCCCGCCATGCCCGATGCGCCGCTCGCCTTCCCCACCGGCTTCC
>DATHEV010000774.1:0-8335 GCA_035318405.1 Iamia sp. | reverse complement strand
GACGGCGGCGTAGAGGTACACGACGTCGTCGTCGACCGGCGGCTTGGCGTTGACGAGGATCTCGCCGGCCAGCTCGCGCCGGTCGCGCAGGGCCAGCTCGTCGAGCAGGAAGCGGATGGCGTCGCAGTGGCCGGGGTACCGCAGCGTCTTGTAGTCGAGGTGGCGGATGCGGCCCTCGTAGGTCTCGCACAGGGTGCCGAGCCCGCCGGACGTGGCGAAGGCCTCCAGCCGGTCGCCGCCGATCACCACCGTCTCGATGTCGGCCATGGCCGGCACCTCCTGGCGGTGCCCGTCCCGGATGACCTCGCAGTCGTTGATGTACTCGTTGATGACGCCCTCGGGCGACCAGGTGAAGGCGTAGCCGAGGACCCCGGACGGGTGCTGGGGCAGGGCACCGACCCGCAGCTGCATGCGGCGCAGGTCGGTGAGGCCGTCGGCCAGCGACGAGCCGACGATGCCGATGAGCCCGGGGGCCAGCCCGCACTGCGGGGCCATGACCACGTCGGAGCCGACGGCCAGCTCGCGGATGCGGGTGGTGCTGGCGACGTCCTCGGTGAGGTCGAAGTAGTGGAGCCCGGCGGCGGCGGCCGCCTCGGCCACGCCCAGGTTGCGGTCGTAGGGCAGACACGAGACCACGGCGTCGAAGCCGTCGAGCTCGCGCCGCAGGGCGACGGGGTCGAACACGTCGAAGACGTCGACGGGGAAGCCGAGGTCGGGCCGGGGCCGCAGATCGCCACCGGCGACGTCGAACCCGGCCCCCTGGAGCAGGTGGGCCACCAGCTCACCGACCTTGCCCAGCCCCAGCACCCGGATCCGCTCGATCGTCACTCGTCCTCCTCGACATGGAGGCGTTCTGTGTGCGGAAACCCACCGGACCGGTGGTTCTCCGCACACGGAACGCCTCGACCATCAGGCTGTCTGATGGCTAGAGTGGATCGAACGTTAGCAGATCTACCGACGTGCCCCCGGAGGCCCGATGCCCGCCCTGCCCACCCCCGACGCTCTCGACCGCACGACCCGCGAGGTGCTCGACCGGCTCGGGGCCAGGGTCGTCCAGGGCGACGGCATCCAGGGCCGCACCCCGATCACCGGCACCGCCATCGGGCCCACGCTGGCCACGAGCACGCCCGCCGACGTCGATGCCGCCGTCGACCGGGCCACCGAGGCCTTCCGCACCTGGCGCACCACGCCCGCCCCCGTCCGGGGCCAGCTGGTCCGGGCGCTGGGCGAGGAGCTCCGGGCCCACAAGGACGACCTCGGCGCCCTCGTCAGCCTCGAGGCCGGCAAGATCCGGTCCGAGGGCCTGGGCGAGGTCCAGGAGATGATCGACATCTGCGATCTGGCCGTGGGCCAGTCCCGCCAGCTCTTCGGCCGGACGATCGCCAGCGAGCGCCCCGGCCACCGGATGATGGAGACCTGGCAGCCGCTCGGCCCCGTCGGCATCATCACCGCCTTCAACTTCCCGGTCGCGGTCTGGGCGTGGAACACGGCGATGGCCCTCATCGCCGGCGACCCGGTCATCTGGAAGCCGTCGGAGAAGACGCCGCTCACCGCCCTCGCCTGCCAGGCCCTGCTCGACCGGGCCGTGGCCACCGTCGACGCCCCCGCCCACCTCGGGCAGGTCGTCCTGGGCGCGGCCGACGTGGGTCGGGCGCTCGTCGACCACGAGGGCCTGCCCCTCATCTCGGCCACCGGCTCCACCCCCATGGGCCGGGCCGTGGGCGAGCGGGTCGCCGCCCGCTTCGGCCGCTCGCTGCTGGAGCTGGGCGGCAACAACGCCGCCATCGTGGCCCCGACCGCCGACCTCGACCTCGTGGCCCGGGCCGTCGTGTTCTCGGCGGCCGGCACCGCCGGCCAGCGCTGCACCTCGCTGCGACGGCTGATCGTGCACGCCGACGTCCACGACGAGGTGGTCGAGCGGGTCGGCGCCGCCTTCGCCTCGCTGCCCATCGGCGACCCGCTGGCCGACGGCACCCTCGTCGGACCGCTGATCGACGAGCCGGCGTCGGCGCGCATCGAGAAGGCCCTGGCCGCGGCCACCGGCGACGGCGGCACCGTCGTCACCGGCGGGTCACGCGTGCTGGAGGACGAGGCGGCCGACGCCTTCTACGTCCAGCCCGCCCTGGTGACGATGCCGGGCCAGACCGACATCGTCCGCACCGAGACCTTCGGGCCGGTGCTCTACGCCCTGACCTACACCGATCTCGACGAGGCCATCGCCCTGCACAACGGCGTGCCCCAGGGCCTGTCCTCGTCGATCTTCACCCGGGACGTCCGCGAGGCCGAGCGCTTCGTCGGCCCCGACGGCTCCGACTGCGGCATCGCCAACGTCAACATCGGCCCGTCCGGCGCCGAGGTGGGCGGGGCCTTCGGCGGTGAGAAGGAGACCGGTGGCGGCCGGGAGTCCGGCTCCGACGCCTGGACCGCCTACATGCGCCGCGCCACCACCACCGTCAACTACTCCGACGACCTCCCCCTCGCCCAAGGCGTCGAGTTCGGCTGATGGGCGAGGACCACGAGGTGCCTGGCACCTCGTGGTCCTCGCCATCGAACTCGGGGGCTAGCTGACCACGCGGTTGCCGCCGGAGCGCTTGGCGCGGTACATGGAGTCGTCGGCCGCGCCGAGCAGGGCGTCGACGTCGTCGAGCGAGGTGACGCCGACCATGTCGGCCCGGCCCACGCCGATCGACACACCGAGGATCACGGGCTCGTCGGCGCCGACGTCGATGGGCTCGAACACGGCCTCCCGGACCCGCTCGGCCACGTTCTGGAGCTCCTCGTCGGACACGCCGATGGAGACGACGACGAACTCGTCGCCGCCGAGACGGGCCACCACGTCGTCGGCCCGGACGACCTTGCAGAGCCGGGCCGCCACCTCGACCAGGGCGGCGTCGCCGGCGGTGTGGCCGAGCTTGTCGTTGACCCCCTTGAACCCGTCGAGGTCGCAGAAGAGGACGCCGACGCGGGGCCCCTCGGCGCCCAGGCCCACGTCGGCGCCGGAGCGGTCGGCGGTGCGGTCCATCACGACCCGGAGGGCGGACTCGAGCCCGAGGCGGTTGGCCACGCCGGTGAGCGGGTCGGTCTCGGCCAGGGTCGAGAGGCTGTCGGCGGTCGAGCGGAGATCGGCCACGTCCTGGGCCAGGGCGCCGAGGTCGGAGGTGAGGCGGGCGTGCTCGACCGCGGCGATGGCCTGGGCGGCCAGGACCCGCAGGGCGCTGACCCGGGCCGGCTCGACGCCATCGAGGTGCTCGTCGCTCTCCAGGACGAAGGCGCCGGGTGTGCCCGTGGTGCCTCCGATGGGGAGCCCGAGGAGGGCCCGGGGCGCCCGCTCCCGCAACCCCTCGTCGGCGCGCAGTCGCCGGTCGGCCGCCGGGTCGACGAGGGCCAGGACCTGGCGGGTGCGCAGGACGTAGTGCAGGGCGTGGGGGCTGAGACCGGGGTGATCGGCGGGGTCCGGCGAGGGGCGGGGCACGACCTCGACCGTGCCGTTGCGGACCTGGGCGGCCACCTCCACGACGGGGCCCGATGGCGAGTGGAGCACGAGGTAGCCCCGGGTGGCGCCGGCCTGGCGCATGAGGAGGTCGACCATGCGCTGGAGGAAGTCGCGCACCTCGAGGCCCTGGCCCAGGAGGGTGCTGGCCTCGGCCAGGGTCTCGACCGCCACCGTGCTCTGCTGGCCCTCGGGCACCCGCCCGGGGTCGGAGCCGGGCCGGTGGACGAGCGAGTCCGGCACCAGGGTGCTGACCAGGCCGGGCAGCCGGTCGGGCAGGCCGGCGGCGACGGCGTCGGCCCCCCACGCCTGCCAGGCGTCGAGGGCGATCGTGGCGTAGTGGCGGGCCAGGCGCTCGCGGCCTCGGCGCTGGTGGTGGCGGGCGGCCCGCTCGGCGGCGAGGCCGAGATCGCCCAGGGCACGGTGCTCGGTGGCCAGCCGCACGGCCTCCTCGTAGTGGTCCATGGCCTCGGCCGCCGACCCGCCGGGGCCGTCGGCGGCGACGGCGTCGACCAGGGCCAGGCGGTGGGCGTGGTTGGCCGGGGCGTGCTCGGCCAGCGCCCGCAGCCGGGCCCGGGCCGGGACCAGCGCGGCCCGGCGACGGGCCCGCTCGGTCGTGCCGCGCGCCGCGGCCAGGGCGTCGGCGGCGACGAGGGCGGCCTGGAACCGGTGCACGCCGACGACGGCCTCGCCGGGGGCGGAGCGCAGCAGCGGGGCGGCGGCGGCCACGGCCTCGGCCGCATCGGCGCCGCGGTCGTGGCTGAGGGCGACCATCGCCCGCACGGTGTGGACGATGACGGCCAGCTCGCCCCGGCGGCGCTTGGCGCCGAGCCAGGTCGACGCCGAGAACGTGGGGCCGTCGAGCACGCCGGCGCCGAGCCCGGTGCGGAGGTCGGCCACGGCCTGGGCCACCACGTCGACCCGCTGCTGGAAGGCCCGCTCCCCCATCTCGCCCATCTCCAGGCTCATGGTGGCGGCGTCGGTCTCGACGCCCTGGAGCGGGCGGGCGGCCAGCAGGGCGTGGAGCACGGCGAAGGTGCCGCCCGTCAGCCCGTAGCCCCGCGCCCCCGAGGTGACGGTGGCGCGGTAGCGCTGGAGCAGCGGGTCGACGGTGGCGTCGAGGGGCTCGCCCCAGTGGCGGACGAAGGCGTCGACGGCGAAGCCGACCATGGTGGCGTGGGTGGCCCGGCCCCGCTCCGACAGCTCGGCTGCGACCTGGCCGTAGCGCAGGCCGCGGGGCGTGCCGCCGGGCATCGACACGGCCAGCATCCCGTAGGCGGCGAGGAAGTAGCCCGAGGCGTCGGTGACCCCGTGGCGGGCGGTCAGCCGCGTGCCCCGGAGGACGAGGAGGATGTGGGTGATGGGCTGGTCGACGTAGGCCAGGTGGACGCAGCCGAGCATGGCGTCGAGGGTGGCGATGTGGCGCTCGTCGGCCAGGGCCGGGGCGGTGAGGAAGTCCTCGGGCTGCGTGCGGCCGAGCTCGGCGTGCGTGCGGGCCGCCTCGATGGCGACGTCGCGCCACGTGGGTCGGACCGGCAGCGGCTCGCCCAGGTCGGCCAGCACGGCGCGGAGCTGGTCGAGCCCGCCGTCGTGGTCCTGGCGGGTCCACGAGCGCATGCCCAGCACCCGCATGGTGCGCACCCGCTGGGGGGCCGACGGGCGGTGGGCGTCGATGTCGGCCAGCAGCTCGTCGACCAGCTCGGGCCGCCCGACGACGAGGGCGTGCTCGGCGGCCCGCAGGTGGAGCTCGAAGGTGCGCTCGGGCTGGCGCACCCAGCCGGCGTCGCCCACGGTGGCCAGGGCGTGGCGCTGGAGGGAGAGGGCCTCCTGGAAGGCGCCGCTGCGGTGGGCCGCTCGGGCCGCGTCCTCGCACAGGGCCGCCAGCCGCTCGCCCGCCACCGGATCGCTGGCCAGCGCCGGGTCGCGCTGGAGCAGCTCGATGACGTCGATCCGGTGGGCGTCGGGCAGGTCGGGGCGGCCGTCGGGCCCCTCGTCGGCGGTGGCCAGGACGGCCCGGGCCACGCGCTGCTCGAGGTCGCCCCGGGCGGCGGGGTCGAGCACGGCGAGGACGGCGTGGCGCACCCCCTCGTCGAGACAGGCGAGCTCGCCCCGTTCGGACGGCTCGGCGAGGACGTGGGCCACGACGGCCCGGTCGACGAGGGCGGCGGCCTCGCCCGCCTCGATCCCCAGCACGTGGGCGACGACGGGGAACCGGGCGGCGCGTCCGGCCACGGCCACGATGACGGCGGCGGTGACGGCGTCGGGCGCCAGGTCGCGGACCCGGGCCGCCGCCACCTCGGCGAGGGTGAGCGGGGCATCGACCCGGAGGGCCTGGTCGGACCAGCGCCAGCGGGCGGCGTCGACATCGACCCACAGGTCGCCGGTCTCGACCAGCGCCCAGAGGTCGGCGAGGGCGACGCGCGGCAGCCCGCTCGACCGCTGCCAGACGGCCTCGGCCAGGTCGGCCACGGCGTCGGCGGGCATGCCCGTGCCGAGGGCCACCAGATCGGCCACGGAGCCCACGTCCAGCGGGGTCACGAGGACCTCTTCGACGGCCGCGCCACGCTCGGAGACCCGCTCCAGCAGCGTCTCCAGCTCGACCGAGCCGCCGCTGGTGACCACCACGACCAGGAAGGGCCCGGCGTCGGGGTGGCCGCCGATCGACTCGATGGCGCCGAGGAAGGTGGCGTCGCCCAGGTCGCCGTCGTCGAAGACGCCCACCGCCGGCGGGAGGTGGCGGGCCACGGCGGAGATCGAGGCCCGCGTCGCCCGGGTGACCCGGCCGAGCGCCTCGGACGGGCCGATGTGGGGTGGCTCGGGCTGGGGCCCGACCAGCATCCCGAGCCCGGGCAGGACCTGGACGGCGACGGGCAGGTCGTCGCCCAGCGACCGGCGGAGCTGGCCCTCGACGGCCCGGACAACCGGCTCGGGGGCGGTGAGCAGCTGCTCGACGAGCTGGCCCATGACCGTGCTGCCGGCCTTGAAGGGCACAGTGGCGCCGGGGTCGGAGAGGGTGGCGATCCCGCAGAGGACGCCCTTGGCCCGCAGGTCGTCGCTGACCGCCCGCACCAGGGCGGTGCGACCCGAGCCCGGTGCGCCCCGGACCACGACGATGCGGCCCTGGCCCTCGGCGGCGACGGTGTCGGCGGCGGCGACGATGCGGGCCCGGAGGTCGTCCCGACCGACCACCTCGCGGGGGTCCTCCCAGCGGAGGGCGATGCCGTCGATCGCCGGCTCCGGCGCCGGGCCGTCGCCCTCGACGAGGTGCTGGCGCTGCCGGCGGAGGTCGCCGACGAGTCCCAGCACCGAGCGGTGACGGCGCCGGGGGTCGGCGTGGGTGCTGCGGTCGAGCACGGCGGTGAGGCCCGGGGGCACCTCGCCCAGCTCGGCCAGGACGGCCCGCAGGGTCGCGCTCAGGCCGAACAGGTCGATGGCGGTGTCGGCCGGGACCGGCTCGGGGCCCCGCTGCTCGGGCGCGAGGTGGGTGCCGTGGCTGGAGCGCCGCGGGCGCACGCCGGCCTCGGAGGCGTCGTAGAGGTCGACCAGCACGGCCCCGTCGGGCCCGATGATCACGTGGTCGGCGTCGACCGCCCGGTGGACGACGCCCTTGGCGTGGAGGGCGGCCAGGGCGGAGCCCACGGCGATGGCGACGTCGAGAGCCCCGACGACGTCCAGCCCGCCGGCCGCCATGACCTCGGCCCAGGTCGGACCGGGCGGGTCGTCGAGGATCAGGGCGACCCGCACCGACGTGTCGACGAGGTCCCGGGCGGTGACGAGGTGCGGGTGCCGCACCGCGGCGGTCAGGTCGTGCTCGCGCCGCAGCCGCTCGCGGGACGCGTCGGTGGGCAGGTCGGATGCGTGGGTCTTGACCAGGACCGAGGAGCCGTCGGCTGCCCGGGCGCGCAGCACGAGGGTGTCCCCCCGCCGCTGGACGGGGCGGAGGTCCTCCAGGCCGGGGAGGGCCCCGAGGCTCACCCGGTGGTCACCCGGCGGTCGCGGCGGGCCACGGCGATGGTGCTGGTGTCGATGGTGGTGCTCCCCTCCTGCTGCGCCCGGTGTGGTCGGGCGAAGTCGTAGCCCACGATCTGGTCGAGCGCCGGAAGGCCCGTCAGAGCGTGTGCCGCCAGCAAGCCTGACATGACGGCGCCCTCGAAGGAACCAATGTCCATCCCGGTCGAGATCCAGTCGCTCGCCAGGGCGAGGTTCGAGGCCCCGCTGTTCCACGCCTCGGGCCGCAGCGCGCCCGATCCGGGGGGCGACGGGACGTAGCGCTCGTTGGGGTCGGCGTTGGCCCGCCAGTACTGGAAGTCGACGCGCTCGGAGCCCTCGGCCTCGACGCCCTCGGTGACGTGGAGCAGGTCCGGGTCGAAGGCGCCGCCCACGAACGGGTCGGTGGCCGAGGCCGGGAACACCGAGGCGGCCGTCCGCAGCCACTGGGTGAAGGTGGCCTTGGCGTCGTCGGCCAGGAGATCGGGGGTCTCGTGCTCGTCGGGCGCCGGCCACGGACCCCGGTGGGGCATCGGGCCGCAGACGTAGTAGAGGCCCTCGGGCGTGTCGTCGGCCGGCCAGTTCTCGGCCGCGATGACGTCGGACATGTCGGCCATGCCGAGAGGCTGGACGGCGGCGGTGCCGCAGGTGCGGTCGGTGCCGGGGAGCTGGGGCAGCCCGAGCTCTTGGCTCGTGACGTTCGTCCAGATCTGGCCGGCCATGGTGGCGATGCCGGGCATGGCCTCGACGGCCGGGGCCCATCGGGCGTTGGCCACGAGGGTCGGGGCCAGCTCGTTCACGCTGGGCAGCGGCAGGGCGCTGATCACGTAGTCGTAGTCCTCGTCGGCCCGGAGCGTC
>DATHEV010000773.1:0-7840 GCA_035318405.1 Iamia sp. | reverse complement strand
GACGCCCCGCCCGGCGAGCCAGGCGGAGTAGTGCCGCAGGTCCGTGCGGTAGGCGGCGAGGGTGGAGGCCGACCGGCCCTTCTCGACCCGCAGCCAGCCCAGCAGCTCCTCGGCCGCCAGCGGCAGCGGCACCTCGGTGGGCGCGGCCGGGTCGAGGTCCGTGGTCACCGGAGACCGAGGTGCTCGCGGGTGGCGAGCAGCCCCACCATGGTCTTGGCGTCGGTGAGGGTCCCGGCGGCGATCAGGGCGGGGACGTCGTGGAGCGACAGCTCCTCGATCGTCATGTGCTCCTCCTCCGGCCCTTGGCGGTCGAGCGGGACCTCCGCCAGACCCGTGGCCAGGTAGATCGTGACGACCTGGTCGCTGAAGCCGGCGGCCGGGTGCATGGTGGCGAGCACGCTCAGGTCGGTGGCGGTGCGACCGACCTCCTCGACCAGCTCACGGCGGGCGCAGTCCTCGGGCGGCTCGCCCTCGACGTCGCGCAGGCCGGCCGGGATCTCGAGCAGCAGGGAGTCGATCGGGCCGCGGTACTGGCGCACCAGGAGCACCGTCTCCCCGTCGTCGAGCAGGGGGACGATCGCCACCACCCCCATGTTGCGGACCGTGTCCCGGGTGAAGTCCTGCCCATCGGGCGCCACGAAGCGCGCCCTGACGATCCGCAGGCGCTGCATGTCGGCGACCGGCTCGTCACCGAGGTGGCGGAAGCCCGAGCCGTCCCCCTCGGCCACCGATCAGGCCGTGAGGTCGACGGCGTCAGCGGGCTCGGGCGCGGCGTCGGCGGCGGACGGGTTGCTGACGGCGTCGGCGTCGAAGAGGTGGGGGTTGCGCCCCTCGGCTCGATCGAGGGCGGCGCCGACCAGCTCGCGGAACAGCGGCGCGGCCCGGTTGGGACGGCTCTTGAGCTCGGGGTGGGCCTGGGTGGCGATCCAGAAGGGATGGTCCTCGAGCTCGATGAACTCGACCAGGCGGTGGTCGGGGGACTCGCCCGACATCCGCAGCGTCGTGTTCTCGAAGTGGTGGCGCAACCGGGGGTTGAACTCGTAGCGGTGGCGGTGGCGCTCGGACACCACGGTGCGGCCGTAGATCTCGGCGACCCGCGAGCCGGGCTGGAGCTCGGCCACGTAGGCACCGAGGCGCATGGTGCCGCCCTTGTCGGTGACGTCGCGCTGGTCGTCCATCAGGTCGATCACCGGGTACGGCGTGGCGGCGTCGAGCTCGCGGCTGTTGGCCCCGGCCAGGCCGAGGACGTTGCGGGCGTAGTCGACCACCATCATCTGGAGCCCGAGGCACAGGCCCAGGCACGGGATGCGGTGCTCGCGGGCGTAGGTGGCGGCGGCGATCTTGCCCTCGGTGCCGCGCTCGCCGAAGCCGCCGGGGATCACCATGCCGTCGAGGTCGGCCAGCCGGCTGGAGGCCAGCAGGCCCTCGACCTCCTCGGCCTGGATCCAGTCGATCTCGACGCGGGCGCCGTGGTGGAACCCGCCGTGACGGGTGGCCTCGACGACCGACAGGTAGGCGTCGGGGAGGCTGACGTACTTGCCGATGATGCCGATGCGGACGGTGCGGTCGGCCCGCTCGATCTTGTCGACCAGGGCCTGCCACTCGGTGAGGTCCGGGTCGGGGGGGTCGAGCCGCAGGACCTGGCAGACCTCGGCGTCGAAGCCCTCGTCGTGGAGGATCAGCGGCACCTCGTAGAGGTTGCCGGCGTCGGCGGCGTTGACGACGCCCGACGGCTGGACGTCGCAGAGCGAGGAGATCTTGCGCTTGAGGCCCTCGCCGATCGGGGCCTCGCTGCGGCACACGATCACGTCGGGCTGGATGCCCCGGCTCCGCAGCTCGGTGACCGAGTGCTGCGTGGGCTTGGTCTTCTGCTCGCCCGACGGCCCGATGAACGGCACCAGCGTGACGTGGATGTAGCAGACGTTGTCGCGGCCCACGTCGAGGCGGAACTGCCGGATGGCCTCGAGGAACGGGAGGATCTCGATGTCGCCGACGGTGCCGCCGATCTCGGTGATCACTACGTCGACGTCGTCGGCCACGAGGTTGCGGATGCGGCGCTTGATCTCGTCGGTGATGTGGGGGATCACCTGGACGGTGCGGCCGAGGTAGTCGCCCCGGCGCTCGGCGGCCAGCACCGCCGAGTAGATCGAGCCGGTGGTGGCGTTCGAGCCGCGGGAGAGGTTCTCGTCGATGAAGCGCTCGTAGTGCCCCAGGTCGAGGTCGGTCTCACCGCCGTCGTCGGTGACGAACACCTCGCCGTGCTCGAACGGGTTCATCGTGCCGGGGTCGACGTTGATGTACGGGTCGAGCTTCTGCATCGTGACCCGCAGGCCGCGGGCCTTGAGCAGGCGGCCCAGCGACGAGGCGCTGATGCCCTTGCCGAGGGAGGAGGCGACACCGCCGGTGACGAAGACGTGCTTGGTCACTGGCCGACCTCCCCGCTCCGGTCGTGGACTCGTGAGGGGGAACCAGCCGTGATCACCACGGGAGCGCACCCTACCGCGGCGCGACCGCCGCGCCGCGCACCGTGCCCGAGTCGTCGTCGTCCGCCTCGACGGCGTCGGTGGCCGGGAGGCCCTCGGCGTCGGGGGCGCCGTCGTCGGCCCGCGCCGGCGCCGGGCCCCCCTCGAGGTCCATCAGGAGCACCACCAGCGCCGAGGCCAGCACCATGGCCGCGACGCCGCCGACGATGGCGCCCGAGTCGTTGAGGGCGCTGCCCAGCACCGAGGCCACGAGGGTGGCGGCCAGGGCGGCCGGCAAGGTCTCGACCTCGGCCTTCAGCCGCTGGTACGGCTGCGTCGGGTAGCGCACCAGGTAGGCCCACAGGAGGAGCGTGATGGGGATGGCGGCGACCCAGAGCGACTCGGTGGAGACCTGGAGGTTGGCCGCCAGCTTCCGCTCGACGAGCGACAGGAGGGGGCCGAGGCCGTCCTCGCCCACCCGCTCGAACAGCCGGCCCAGGTGGGCGCGGTCGCCGGGCGGGCGGGCCAGGTCGAGCAGCCCGAAGCCCATGATGGCGACGAACGTCGCCGCTCCGGCCAGGACCACCGTGCGCAGGCGGATGCGCCGCTTCCACAGCACCAACCCGAAGACGAGGGCGGCGGGCGTGAGGGCGAGCACGCCCCCGACGTCCGCGCCCCACGTCGGGGCGCCGAGGACGGCCAGGGTGGCGAGCAGGAGGCCGACGGCGAGCAGCCGCCCGATCCGGCCCGGGCGGACGGCGGCGAGCCACGCCGCCCCCAGGAGGGCCGGGATGGCCAGCTGGCCGTAGGAGTAGTTGCTCACGCCGTAGAGGCGGGAGTTGCCCGTCGGCGAGTACCCGAAGGCGGCGCTCAGGCTGAGGCGCGACCCGGTCACCACGTCGCCGACGATCACCCCACCGACCACGGCCAGGACGATCATCAGGGCCAGACGGGGCCGACGGGCGCGGGCGCCGACGAGCGTGGCCCCGGCCGCGACGACCAGCGACACGACGACGACCACCATCCAGTAGAAGCGGGCGCCGCGCTCCTCGAGGGGGAAGACGCGGGCGAGGTACGACGCCGGGAGGATGGCGAGGTCCCACAGGGCCAGGAAGGCGATGGCGCGCCGGGCCCGGCCGCTCCAGCCACTGGTGTGGGCCATGAGGCCGAGGGCGACGCACACGGCCAGGAGCAGGACGACGACCGTGGTCGTGGGGGTCAGCAGCCGCTCACGGAACCGCGAGGCGTCGTTGAGCGTGACGAGGTGGTCGATCCGGTCGCTGAGGCCGTCATCCGACGGAGTCACCACGGCGGGACGTCCCTCCATCGAGGTGGGCCGGTCGATGCCCAGCCGCTCGAGCAGCGTCGGGGCCACGTCGACCAGCGTCAGGAAGCCCGCCCGCTGGGTCGAGGCCGTCCGCAGGAATCCGGGTTCGACGTCGGGCCCGGCCAGGGCGGCGACGGTGAGGTCGCGGTCGCCCCGGCGGTTGTAGGGGGCCACCACCAGCACGGTGTCCCGCTCGAGGTCGACGTCCTCCATCAGCCGGTTGAAGAGCTGGTCGGTCGCGCCCAGGGCGTCGGTCCAGAGCCGGTCGTAGCGGCCGGCGTCGACGGTGGAGCGGTAGCGCAGGGTCCGGGCCGTGTCGGACGCCTCGACCAGCACCAGCCCGCCGCCCGGCTCGAGGGCGGTCGGCTCGGCGCCCGCCCACGACCGACCGAAGCGCTCGGCCACCTTGTTGACGTCGTAGCGGAGCCCGAAGGGCTGGGTCACATCCGCCACCAGGAGGTCCTTGTCCAGGCTGCCGTCGGGCACGACGCCCTGGCCGTCGGCGAGGGCCAGCCCGACCTGGCGCTCGTAGCTGGGCGCGATCGACTCGGTGCCGTCGGCGTTGCCGATCACCGTCGCCGACACGCTCGCCTCGGCCAGGGTGTCGGTCAGCAGGCCGAGCTCGGCGTCGTAGGGCTCGGCCGCGTTCTCGGCGACGAGGACGGGCCACGAGAGCGAGACGAAGGGCCCGTCGGGCCGGACGCCGGTGCGGCGGGCGAAGATCTCGCCGGCGGCCGATCCCGAGCTGGTCTCGTCGAGGGCCAGGACCTGTCCGTCGACGGTCTGCTCGGTGGCGGCGCGGGTGCCGGCGGAGATCGTCAGGTAGGCCTCGCCCGGGGTGGCGCGGGGACCGATGGCCCGAGGCGCCATGTCGGCCAGGGCGGCCTCGGCGAAGAAGTCCTCCAGGGCCGGGAGCTCGTGCTCCTGCACGTCGGCCCAGGTGAGCCCGGGGATGGACACGACGAGGACCCGGCCCGGGCGGCCGGCCACCTCGGGCTCGTCGTCGGCCGCCCCGGCCGGCACCGCCATGAGGGCCAGGGCGATCACGACGCTCCCGACGAGGGCGAGGCCGAGTCGGCGGCCCTGCCCCGCGCCGGTCGACCTTCCCGCGCGGTGGTGCGCCACCGACGGCGCACCACCGCGCCGGAACCACCCTCGACCCGTTCCCGCGCGGTCACGCGCCGCCAGCGGCGCACCACCGCGCCGGAACGAGACCGCGCCGGTCGACCTTCCCGCGCGGTCACGCGCCACCGACGGCGCACCACCGCGCAGGAAGGGCGACCTGCGGCGGGGGCGGGGCACGGCGTTCACGAGGCGGGCTCGGCGGGGAGGCGGCCGAGGCCGTCGAGCGCCCGCAGCGGGGGCACGGCGGCGATCACCCGGCTGAAGGACACCACCTCGGACAGGAGCGTCAGCGCCAGCAGGGCGACGGCGACGACCACCCGCACCGTCGGCGTGGCCGTCAGCACGGTGGCCACGCCGATGGCCGCGCCGAAGGCGTTGGCCCCGGTGTCGCCCAGCATCGAGCGCTCGCGCAGGTCGGCGGGCAGCAGGCCCAGCCCGGCGCCGACGACGACCGCGAGGGCCACCCCGGTGGCGGCCGTCCCGGCGACGACGAGGAGCGGCACCGACGCCACCAGCCCCACCTTGAGGGTGCGACCCGGCGCCCGGTCGAACAGGTTGCCCATGTTGGCGGCCAGGGCGATGACGGCGGCGTCGACCAGCACCCGCCCGGGACGGTCGCCGTCGATGGCTCCGGCCACGACGAGGGCGATGGCCACGCCCCCGACCAGCTTGACGAAGCCGGTGGTGACCCGGCCCTTCAGTGCCGCCCCGACATGGCCCTTCAGGCCCCGGTCGTGGGCGTCGCCCAACAGGTCGTCGGCCAGGCCGAGGAACCCGAACGCCACCACAGCCACGAGCACGGCGATGCGGGGGGCGGCGGTGTCGGCGTCGCCCAGCCCGACCAGGCCGAGCAGGGTGCGGGCCCCGTCGACGGCGATCACGGCGGCGACGAGCAGGAGCCCGGCGGCGGTGGGCAGGTGGTGGCCGCGGTAGTTCTCGCGGTCGAGGACGGGCTGGGCGAAGGTGGGCCGGGTCGTCCGCTCGAGGATCACGGTGGCCACCAGCCCCGCCACCAGGGCGAGCACGACCGTCATGGCGCCGCTCCGGGGAGGGCGAGGCGGCGGGAGACGAGGACGGGCACGATGACGATGAGCATGGTGGCCGGCACGGCGATGGACGAATCGTTGACCACCAGGCCGAGGGCGGCGAGGGCGCCGAGCCCGATGGCGAGGGCCAGCGAGGTGGTGTCGCGGGGGCGCAGCCGGGACAGCCAGCCCTGGCCCCGGGCCACCACGGCGGCGTGGACGAGGGCGGCGAGGACCAGGGCGAGGGCGAGGATCCACACGGCCGCGTCGGTGGAGCCGAAGCTGGCGTGGACCCGCCGCAGGAGCGTGTCCGCCACCGACTCGAACCGCCGGTGGACGACGTGCTCGCCCAGCCGGGCCAGGTGGGTCTGCGAGCTGGTCGGGCGGGAGGCGTCGAGCAGCCCGAACGCCACCACCGCGCCGAACGACGCCAGCGCGCTGGCGATCAGGTGGGGCCACCTCACCGTCCGCCCCGCCAGGACCATCCCGGTGAGGGCGAAGGCCGGCACCATCGATGCCACCCCGCCGACGTCGGCGCCCAGCATGGGCAGCCCGTCGACCAGCACGGCGGCCACCAGCAGCCCCACCGCCACGGCCAGGGCGCGGCGCCCGCCCCGGTCGACCAGGACCACGGCGAAGGTCAGCGCCGCCGCGCTGAAGAGGGCGAAGGCCAGGTTCCCCAGCCCGGCGAAGCGGCCCGCCACCGCGGTGGAGTAGCCGAACACGGTGTTCACCTGGAGGGGCGCCCCCACGAGGACGTCGCCGGCGATGAGGACCAGGATCGAGCCGAGGCCGACGAGGATGCCGGTGCGGGGCCACCGTCGCTCGGCCAGCGCGCCGAGCACGCCGACCACGACCGCGGTGCCGATGACGGCCAAGGCGTAGACGCCGACCCCCTGACGGCCGTCGTCGAGGTGCCCGGCCAGGAAGGTGCCCGGCACCACCCCGAGCAGGCCGACGGCGATGGGCCCCAGGGCCCGGCGGGCCCGCAGGGGCAGGCGGTCGCCGGCGGCCACGGCCGCGACGAGCAGCGCCAGGGCGGCGATGACGACCTGCACCACCACCGGCAGCCGCTCGTCGCGCGCCCGGGCCGCCTCGCCCTGGTCGATGAGGGCGCCGACCCGGTCGCCCTCCCCCGCCTCGATCCCGAAGGCCCGCCCCTCGATCGACGTGGGCGGCTCGACGCCCATGAGCGTGAGGACGGTGGGCGCGGCATCGGCCAGGAGGACGTAGCCGGCCCGTCGGGTGGTGGCCGACCGGAGCAGCCCGGGCTCGACGTCCGGGGCCCGCAGGGCGACCATGCCCGACCCGCCGGGGGCGACGGGCGACAGGACGAGCACGGCGTCGGTGGCCGGGTCGACCCGGTCGAGGACATCGCCCAGCAGGGCATCGGCGTCCTCGAGCGCCTCGCGGCGGAGGGCGATCCGCTGGTCGGGCGTCGAGCGGGACCCGTAGGCCGCCGCCCGGGCCAGGTCGGACGCCTCGAGGAGCACGACCTCGGGCCGGTCCGGCAGCCACGACCGGTCGAAGGCCTCGAGCACGGCCGAGCGGGCGAAGCGCCGGCCGAAGGGGGCATCGGGGTCCTCCAGCAGGAGGTCGCGCCCGACGGTGCCCTCGGGGACGATCCCGTCCAGGCCCATCAGGGCGGTGGCCGCGCTGCGGGAGTAGGCGCCGTCGGGGGGCAGCTCGTCGATGGGGAAGCCCTCGGCGGCGTCGGCGTTGGCGATGACGGCCCGGGCGACCCCGGCCCGGAACAGCTCGTCGCCCAGGGTGCCGGGGACGGCGCCGTAGGTCGAGTCGGCGTTGGCGTCGAGGGCGGCACCGACCGGCAGGTAGGCGATGCCGGGCACGGCGCTGCCCAGCCGGCGCCGCAGGATGTCGGTGGCGGGCACGCCGCCGTG
>DATHEV010000772.1:0-2888 GCA_035318405.1 Iamia sp. | reverse complement strand
AACTACCTGGGCTACGTGGGGTGGGACTGCCTGTTCAAGGAGCTGTGGCCGGGCAACGACCGGGTCGACTGGATCACCTGGGACCCGTACCTCCAGACCGGCATGCGCTGGGACACCGAGATCGGCTACTTCTACCGGGCCCTCGAGGCCAAGACCGACGCCGCCCACGCCTTCACCTCGAAGCCGTGGGGGCTGGCCGAGTACGGCTCGTGGCGTGGCGCACCGCAGAGCGACGCCTACCGGATGTACGACGACGCCAAGGCCTCGCTCGAGGCCGGCCGCTTCCCCCGGCTCAAGCTCTACGAGATCTTCGACACGGTCGGCGGTGCCGGCGACTCGCGGGCGGGCTACGACGGCAGGGGCGTGGCCGACCCGGTCGAGCAGCAGCGGTACAACGCCTTCGTCCACTCGCCGGCCTTCTCGGAGCCGACCGATCCGCCCGATCCGCCCGACCCACCCGATCCGCCGGTCCCGCCCGCGGTCACCAACCACCTGACGTCCTGCGACGTCGGGGTGGAGACGGCGCTCTCCTGCTTCGGCGGCAGCTACGCCAGCCCGATCAAGCCGACCCGCGCCACGGCGGCCGCCCACCAGGGCGCGGCATCGGTGCAGGTGCGCAACACCACCACGGCGACCGGCGTCTACGGGCTGAACCTCAACCCCCGGCCCGTCTCGGCGACCCAGGTCGGCCGGACCTACACGGCCTCGGTCTACGTGCGCCCCGAGGTGGCGGCGACGCCCATCACCCTCCTGCTCCGCGAGGCGCGGAGCGACGGCAAGGCGCCGACGAACGGCTACCGGACGGTGACGGTCACGCCGCCGACCACCGGGTGGACCCGCGTCGAGGTCGTCTACACGGCCAAGGAGGCGGGCAACACGCTCTCGTTCTCGGTCTACGCCACGCTGAAGGCGTCGCGCCTGTTCCGGGCCGACACCTTCGCCCTGACCAGCGTCCCGCGCGCCTAGGGCGGGCCGGCCGGCTCAGCCCTCGAGGGTGGTCTTCACCTGGCCGAGGGCGCCCTGGTAGATGTCCTTGAACATGGCGGCGGCCTCGTCGGGCTCGACCGAGACGTCCCAGGTGACCTCGCTGGCGCCGTCGCCGGCGTCGAGCACGGTGATGGTGGCCTCGTGCTTGGCGACCGGCGCGCCCTCGCCCACGATCGAGTAGGTGATCGAGCGGCCCTCCGCGTCGCGGCCGACGAGCTGCTCGGTCAGCGTCATGCCCAACGTCTCGATGGTGCGGACGTCGCCCTCGACGGTGCAGGAGTCGATCCCGGCCATCCACGTGTCGAGCCCACCGAACTCGCCGACCAGCGCCCAGACCTCGGCGGCGGGCTTGGCGATGTCGATGCGGGCGGTCTCGGTCTGCACAGGGGGCACCTCCGGTGAGCGGGTCGCCGGACCGTAGCGCAGACACCTGTCCAGGTCGGAGAACGGTGGCGGAAGACCGGGGGAGGGTGTGCGGGGCGGACCCGCGGTCATGCCACACTCGACGGTCCCCCCATGACCCGCTCGATCCGACTCCGCCCGTGGCAGAAGGCCGCCCTCGACCGGTTCGTGGCCAGCGACCGGCCCGACTTCCTGGCCGTGGCCACCCCCGGTGCCGGCAAGACCACCTTCGCCCTCACCGCCGCCCGCCACCGGCTGGCCGCCCACCCCGGCCGGCTGATCGTCGTGGCGCCGACGGCCCACCTGAAGCACCAGTGGGCGGCGGCCGCCGGGCGCTTCGCGCTGCACCTCGACCCGTCGTGGTCGGCGGCCGACGGAGTCCTCGCCGGCGACATGCACGGCATCGTCACCACCTACCAGCAGGTCGCCACCAGCGCCGCCGCCCTGCGGGCCCTGAGCCCCGGCGCCTTCGTCGTCTTCGACGAGCTCCACCACGCCGCCGACGACCGGGCGTGGGGCGACTCGATCCGGGCCGCCTTCGAGCCCGCCGACCGCCGCCTGGCCCTGTCGGGGACGCCCTTCCGGTCCGACACCCGGGCCATCCCCTTCGTCGACTACCACCTCGACGAGGCCCGCCCCGACTACGAGTACGGCTACGGCGACGCCCTGGCCGATCGGCGGGTCGTGCGCCCCGTCTACTTCCCCCGCACCGGCGGCCAGATGGAGTGGTCGGCGCCCGACGGCACCGAGCACTCGGCCACCTTCGACGACGCCCTCGACGCGGCCCGGTCGAGCCAGCGGCTGCGCACCGCCCTCTCGCTCGACGGCGAGTGGCTGCCGACCGTGCTGCGCGAGGCCCACGCCCGCCTCACCGAGGTGCGGATGACCCAGCCCGACGCCGGGGGGCTCGTGATCGCCACCGACCAGGACCACGCCCGGGGCATCGCCGAGCTGCTCCGGTCCCGGTTCGGCACCCGCGCCACCGTCGTCACCTCCGACGACCCGCGGGCGTCGAGCCACATCGCCATGTACGCCGCCGGCAAGGAGCCGTGGCTGGTGGCGGTGCGGATGGTCTCCGAGGGCGTCGACATCCCGCGGCTGCGGGTCGGCGTCTACGCCACCACGACCTCGACCGAGCTCTTCTTCCGCCAGGCCGTCGGCCGCCTCGTGCGGTGGACCCGGGGCGTGCCCCAGCAGAAGGCGTGGCTGTTCATCCCCGACGACGCCCGGCTGCGCCGGCTGGCCGGGGGCATCGCCGAGCAGCGCCGGCACTCGCTCCGGAAGCGCGAGCGGGAGGAGCCGCTCGAGGGGCTCGACGACGCCGCCCTCGACCAGGGCCCGCCGGACGAGGAGCAGATGTCGCTCTTCGCCGTGATCTCGGCCGTGGCCACCGACTCCGACGGTCACGACGCCGAGGCCGGGTTCGCCGACGACTACGACGACGACGATGACGACGGACCCGGCTTCGAGCTCGAGCTGGCCCCGCCGCCCCCGCTGGC
>DATHEV010000771.1:0-2310 GCA_035318405.1 Iamia sp. | reverse complement strand
CGAGCCGCGCGCCGGTCTGCGCGGCGGCTCGGCCCACGGCGCCAGCACCCCGGACTCGAAGGTCAGCCGATGAAGGCGGGCCGATGAGCACCCCCGTTGCGCTGCTGGCGGCGGTCGCCCTGCTGGCGGCCAACGGGTTCTTCGTGGCCGCCGAGTTCGCCCTGCTGGCCTCCCGGCGGTCGCGCATCGAGCAGCTGGCGGCCGAGGGCGACAAGCGGGCCCACCACGCCCTGCGGGGCATCAAGGAGCTGTCGCTGATGCTGGCCGGCGCCCAGCTCGGCATCACCGTCTGCTCGCTGGGCCTCGGCGCCGTGGCCGAACCGGCCATCGCCCACCTCCTCGAGGACGCCCTCGACCCGCTCAACCTCCACGAGACCGTCCACCACGCCATCGCCTACGTCATCGCCTTGACCATCGTGGTGTTCCTCCACATGGTCGTGGGCGAGATGGCGCCCAAGTCCTGGGCCATCGCCCACCCCGAGTCCTCGGCCCTCACCCTCGCCCGGCCGTTCCGGGCCTTCTCGCTGCTGTTCCGGCCCGTGATCGCCGTCCTCAACCTCCTGGCCAACGGCCTCGTGAAGCTGGTCGGCGTCGAGCCGCAGCCCGACCTGGCCATGGCCCACGCACCGGCGGACCTGCTGCTCCTGCTCGACGAGTCGGCCGGCCACGGCTCGATCGCGGCCGAGGAGCACCGCCTCCTCAGCCGCTCGCTCGAGCTGTCCGGCCTCGACGCCGGGGCGGCCATGACCCCCCGCCGCGACATCGTCGCCGTCGAGGAGTGGGCCAAGGCCGGCGACGTGGCCGTGCTGGCCCGCACCTCGGGGCGCTCGCGGATCCTCGTCCACGGCGGCGACCTCGACCACGTCGTGGGCGCCGTCCACGTCAAGGACATCATCCTCGTCGACCCCCCCGACCGCATGAAGGTCACCGCCGGCGAGCTGGCCCGCCCGGTGCCGGTCACCCACGAGCACCACCGCCTCGAGGACCTGATGGTCGAGATGCGGGCCAGCCACCAGCTGCTGACGGTCGTGGTCGACGAGCACGGCGTGGTGGTCGGGATCGTCACCCTGGAGGACGTGCTCGAGGAGCTGATCGGCGACTTCGAGGACGAGACCGACCGCCGGGGCCGCCGCTGCCGGCAGGTGGGCGATCGGGTGTACGTCCTCGAGGGCGGGCTGCGCCCCGACGAGCTGGCCGAGGAGACCGGCGTCGACCTGCCCGAGGGCGACTGGGACACGGTTGCCGGGTTCATGATCGCCGCTCTCGACCGGGTCCCGGTGCTGGGCGACGAGGTCCACGTCGACGGGTCGACCCTCCGGGTCACCCGGGTCGACGGCTACGCCATCACCGAGCTCCGCCTCGAGGCCGCCGAGCCCCCGCCTCCCGCCGACGACGAGGACAACGACTGACGCCGTCCCCTTCCGTCCCCCGATCGGCAAGGGTGGGGGGATGGAGATCCATCTGGTCGACGGGACCTACGAGCTGTTCCGGCACTTCTACGGGGCGCCGGGCCATCTGACCGACGGCGGGCGCGAGGTCGGGGCCACGCGGGCCACCGTCGGGTCCGTGCTGCGGATGATGGAGGAGGGCGTCACCCACGTCGGGGTGGCGACCGACCACGTCATCGAGTCGTTCCGCAACGACCTCTGGGCGACCTACAAGGACGGCTCCGAGGTCGACCCGACCCTCAAGCAGCAGTTCCCGCTGCTGGAGGAGGTCCTGGAGGCGGCGGGCATCTGCACGATGGCGATGGTCGAGCACGAGGCCGACGACGCCCTGGCCGCCATGGCGATGCGCGCGGCCGAGGACGACGCCGTCACCCGCGTCGTCATCTGCACCCCGGACAAGGACCTGGCCCAGTGCGTGGGCGACAAGATCGTCCAGATGGACCGCCGCAAGGGCGTCACCATCGACGCCGCCGGCGTGGAGGAGAAGTACGGCGTGCCCCCGGCCTCGATCCCGGACTGGCTGGGCCTGGTGGGCGACTCGGCCGACGGCTTCCCCGGCCTCCCCGGGTGGGGGGCCAAGTCGGCGGCGGCGATCCTGCGGAAGTTCGGCCACGTCGAGGACATCCCCGACGATCCGGCGCACTGGCACGTGAAGGTGCGCAGCGCGGCGGCCCTGTCGAACACGCTCAACGAACACCGGGCCGACGCCCTGCTGTTCAAGCGGATCGCCACGCTCGAGCTCGACGCCCCGGTGCCGGACTCGATCGCCGCCCTGCACTGGACCGGTCCCACCGATGGCTTCGCCGCCGTAGCGGCGTCGATCGACGCCCCGGGGCTGGCGTCGCGAGCCGACGCCCTGGCC
>DATHEV010000770.1:0-2217 GCA_035318405.1 Iamia sp. | reverse complement strand
GCCGCGGCGTCGATCAGGACGTCCATCCCCTTGCGGGGCACCAGCCGGCTGATCGACACGACCAGCTCGTCGTCGTCGGCCACGCCGAAGTCGGCCCGGGCCGCGGACCGCTCCGACTCCGAGGGCGGCCGGAAGCGCTCGGTGTCGACGCCGGGCGGAACGACCACGACGGGGAGGCCCCGCCGCGCCGCCCGTTCGCCCTCGTCGGCCGGGTAGCCGCCGGCGGCGACCACCAGCTCGGCACCGACCAGCACCTTGGCCAGCGCCGGGCGGGCCAGGCGGGTGCGTCCCGGCACGGTGACCTCGGCCCCGTGGAGCACCACGCCGTAGGGCCGGTCGAGCCGGGGTCCGATGTGACCGAGGGGCAGGGCCGGGTCGAGCAGGACCAGGTCGGCGGCGACCTCGTCGGCCAGCTCGCGCACCTGCGTCATCAGGCCGGGCGTCGGCAGCAGGACCCGCGCCGCCGACCGCACGATGCGGAACGGCTGCTCGGCGTCCCAGCGCTCGGCCTCGGGGTGCGGCGTCGTGAGCACGGTGACCTCGTCGGCCGGCAGCCGCCGCCACAGCTCCCACAGGTACTGCTGGATCCCCCCGTCCTTGGGCGGGAAGTCGTTGGTGACCAGCAGGTGCCTCACGCGCCGCCCTCGTCGCCGCTCGCGCCGACCGTTCGGGGCGGGGGCGGCGGGGCCACCAGCTCGGCGGCGAGGTCGGGGCCGATGACGTCGGGGTCGAGGTCCACCAGGAGATCGTGGCGGCCCAGACGGCGCGCCGCCCAGGCGGCATGGGCGGCGAGGAGGTCGTCGGGGCCGGTGAGCTCGACCCGCAGGGCGGCGATCACGGCCGGATCGTCGGGGTCGCCGACGTTCCCCAGCGCCACCACGGCGTTGCGGCGGATCCAGCGGGGGTCACGCCCGGCGATGTACCAGCGGCCGTGCTGGTCGAGCAGCTCGTCGTCCGAGGCGGCCAGCAGGTCGAGCAGGTCGACCCACGGACGGTCCGACCGCTCGTCGTGGGCCCGGGCCTGGTCGTCGACCACCGCCTCGCCCCGCCGGTGGCGCCGCAGCTCGACGCGGTTCGGGGGGCAGACGTCCTGGCACTCGTCGCAGCCGTAGATGCGGTCGCCGAGGGCGGCCCGGAGGGGGCGGGGCATGGGACCGGGCGCTTGGACGACCCAGGCGAGGCAGCGGCGGGCGTCGACCACGCCGGGGGCGACGATGGCGCCGGTCGGGCAGCCGTCGAGGCACCGGGTGCACGGCCCGCAGCCGTCGGCGACGGGCTCCTCGGCCGTCGGCGCCAGCGGGGCGTCGGTGACCACGGCGCCGAGGACGAACCAGCTGCCGGCGCCGGGCAGGAGGAGGAGGCTGCTCTTGCCGTACCAGCCCAGTCCGGCCCGGTGGGCCACGGCCCGGTCGACGAGGTGGTTCTGGTCGGCCACGACCACGGCCCGCCACCCGTCGGCCCGCAGGACCTCGGCGACCGCCTCCAGGCCCGCCTCCAGCTCGGCGTAGTGGTCGCCCCAGGCGTAGCGGGCGACCCTCCCCTGGGGGCGTTGGCCCGGCGGCGGGGTGAGGTCGCCGCCGCCGTAGGCCCGCGCCCCGGCGACGAGCGCCTGGGCCGACGGGAGCAGAGCCCTCGGGTCGGTGGACCGGGCCGGGTTCCGATAGGTGAACGCCATCCCGCCGTGGAGCCCGGCCCGGCGGCGCTCCTCCAGGTGGGCGCGGGTGTCGGTGAAGGGATCGGCGGTGGCGATGCCGACGGCGTCGAGCCCCCCGGCCCGACCGGCAGCGAGGGCGCGCCGGGCCAGGTCGGCGACGGGCGCCCGCCGGAGCGGGTCGACGACGGCGGGCGGCACGGTCACCCCTCCATGGTGGCGGTGCGACCCCCCGCTGTCACACCCCGGCCCCTTCCGCGCGCCGGTCGACCTTCCCGCGCGGTCACGATCCGCAGGCGGCCCCCGACCGCGCCGGTCGACCTTCTGGCGCGGTGGAAGACCGCCACCCCCGTTCTGGCGCGGTGGTGGACCGTGGGCGGTGCACCACCGCGCGGGAACGACGGCGGTCGGTCGTCCGATCCCGTTCTGAGGCGCCGCGGGAACGCCCACGTCCTTGTCCTCTTGCAGCACATCCCTCACGCATGTCGCGGGTCATCCCTCACGGTTGAGCTGTGGGTCACGACCGGTGGGTCATGGCCAGAGAGGAAGTGCCCATGGGATTGCGT
>DATHEV010000769.1:0-12708 GCA_035318405.1 Iamia sp. | reverse complement strand
CGAGGGTGACCGGGCCGTCGCCCTGGAACTGCTTGTCGCGGTCGTAGACCGTGTCGGTGATGCCCCGCCACAGCTCGCCGGGCGAGCGGAAGGCGGCCCGGCGGCGGACGAGGGTCGAGTGCTCCGACAGGTTGTCCTCGGCCCGCTGGAGGGCGTCGGGGTGGAGGGCGTCGAAGCTGGCCTCGAAGGCCGACTCGACCGCCGGCTTGCTCACCCCGAAGATGCTGAGCGTGGGCACGTCGAGCGGCGTGAGACCGAGCACGACGGTGTCGGGGTCGACCTCCTCCAGGACGAACTCGCCGGCCCAGCGCCGGATCGAGGCCAGCGGCTGGCCGAGGAGGGCGGCGTTGTAGACGGCGTCGTAGCGGTCCGACTCCTCGCCCAGCAGGACGGGGTCGACACCGGCGTCGAGGGTCGAGTTGCCCAGGACGACCAGGTCGACGGGCTCGCCCTGGTCGTGCAGGGCCTGGAGCTGGTCGAACTTCAGCTCGATCTCGATGGTGTCGCCGGCGGTGGCCCGCGGCAGGTGGTCGTCGATGGTGCGCATCCCGAGCTCGGCGATGCCCAGGACGGCCACCGCCGCGAGCGCGGCCCGGCCGAGGGTGATGGGACGCCGCCACACCGGGGTGGAGGCGGGAGGAGGCGCTGCGGGAGGGGTTGGCACAGTTGGTCTCGGACCCCCCACGGACCGGCGGACGACGCAGAACCGGGCCCACGCCGCGGCCCCGGGAGGGTAGTCGCCGACCGGAGCCCGACCCGATCGGGCGACCGGTAGGGTGCGGCCTCGTGAGGGAGGCGCTGGCGTTCCCGGGGCAGGGGGTCGACCCGGTGGCGACGGTGGCGGTGCTCGAGCGTGAGCCCGACCACCCGCTCGTCGCCCTGGCCCGCGAGCTGGCCGCGCCCCACGTCGACGGCGCCGCGCTCACGCCCCGCCTGCTGGCCGACACCCGCGTGGCCCAGCCCTGCGTGGTCGCCGCCGGGCTGGTGGCGGCCGAGGGCCACGACCTGGGTCCCGTGGTGGTGGGTCACAGCCTCGGGGAGATCACGGCGTGCGCCGCCGCCGGCGTCCTGGCCGGCGAGGACGCCGTGCGCCTGGTGGCGCTGCGGGCCGAGATCGGCATCCGGGCCACCGCCGGCCGGCCCGGCATGATGGTGGCCGTCATGCGCCTCGACCACGATGCCATCGAGTGGATCCGGCGCCTCGCCGTGGGCCGGACGGGCGGCCTGCTCGACATCGCGGTCGTCAACAGCGAGCGCCAGGTGGTGCTCACCGGTGACGAGGAGGCGGCGCGAGCCGCCATCGACCTGGCCTTCGAGGCCGGCGGCAAGGCCCGCCGTCTGGGCATCGGGGGCGCCTTCCACTCGCCCCTGCTGGCGCCGGCGATCGAGGAGTTCGAGGCGGCCGTCGCCGCCGCCGGGCCGCAGCGGCCCGCGGTCCCGGTCGTCTGCTCCACCGGCCCGGTGCTGACCGAGGCGGCCGAGGTCGCCCCGGCGCTGGCGGCGTCGCTCGTCCGCCCCGTCGACTGGCCCCGAGCGGTGGCCCGGGCGGTCGCCCTCGGCGCCGAGGGCGTGGTGGACGCCGGTCCCGGCGAGACGCTCCGCAACCTCTCCGAGCACTTCGCCTCGCCGCCCACCCGGGCCCTGGTCCCCGCCGGCGGGGACGCCTGAGGTGGGCGACGCCGAGGCCACGGACCCGCCGCGCCGCACCGAGCCGGGGCTCGGCCCCTACCGCGGGCCGGTCGTCGTGCTGGCCCTGATCGCCGGCATCGTCCTCGGCGGCCTCCTCCTCGCCCTGGTCGGCGCCGTGCGCGCCCCCGACGACGTCAGCAACTCGGCCACCGTCCTGGGGACCTTCCCCCTCGACCCGGGCGCCGAGGGCATCCCCGCCGCTCGTCCCGCTCCGGGCGACCCCGGGGCGTCGACCGTCCCGCCCGAGATCGGCAGCACCCCGCCCACGACGGCGACCACGACCCCGGTGGATCCGGGGTCCGAGGCCGACATCGCGGACGCCTTCGACGGCGACCTGGCGGCATGGGAACCGGTCGACGGCGAGTGGGCGGTCGAGGATGGGGCCCTCGTGGTGCCCGAGGCCACCGACGACGCCCCGGTCTTCCTGCTCCGCACCGCCGAGGCGAGCGGCATCGGCGCCGAGGTCGGCGTCTCGGCCCGGGCCGCCGGTCTGGTGGTCGGGTACACCGATCCCGGCACCTACGTCGCCGCCCTCGCCGTGCCGGCGCTGGGCGGGTGGCGCCTCGAGGTCCACGTCGCCGGCGACGAGGTGGCGAACGCCTCGGTCCCCGCCGCGACCGGCCCCGGGACGGTCGTCGAGCTGGTCGTCCGGGACGGCGAGGTGGCGCTGGTCGTCGACGGGGTCGAGGCCGGCACGGTCGACACCCCCGACGCGCTCGGGTCCCGCGCCGGGTTCGTGGCCCGGGGACCGGCCGGGGGCCAGTGGGCCTCCGCCCTCGAGGGCCGGACCGGGTGAGCCCGGCCACCACCGCCAGCCGACCTCCGGCGTCGACCGAGCGGGCTCCGACCGAGGGCTGGGTGCGGCTCCCCGCCCTGTCGACCCGCGCTCTCCTCGTGGCCATCGTGATCGCCGCCGGGCTCGTCCGCCTGGCCGGGGCCTGGGCGGGGACGCCGTGCGTGGTGACGGACGAGGCCGAGGAGGCTGCCGCCGCCGCCGAGGCGGGCCAGTGCGTCTCCTACAACGACTCCGTCACCTACGTCCACGACGCCCGCCAGAACGCCGATGGCGACTGGTTCACGACCAACGAGGACGACTCCGCCGTTCCCACCGCCCTCCACGCCCCCGGCTTCGCCGTGCTGCTCACCCCACTGATGTGGGTGGGCATCGACACCTACGAGGGGCTGCGGTACGCCGTCGCCCTCCTGGGCACGGGCTCGGTGGTCGTCATCGCCCTGCTGGCCCGGCGCCTGGCCGGCGACCGCGCCGCACTCGTCGCCGGCGCGCTGGCCGCCGTCCACCCCCTCCTGTGGGTCAACGACGTGGTGCTGATGCCGGAGGGCCTCTTCGCCGTGGCCGTCGCCGGCGTCGCCCTCCTGGCCCTGCGCTTCCACGACGAGCCGACGGCGGCGCGCGCCGCCTGGCTCGGTGTGGGCATCGGCGCCGCCACCCTCTGGCGCAACGAGGCCCTCTCGGCCGTCGTCTTCATCGTCGTCCCGCTCGTCGCCGGCCTGAAGCTGCCCACCGCCGCCCGGCTGGCCCGGTTCGGCGCCGTCCTCGGTGCGGTGGCGCTGGTGCTGGCGCCGTGGGTGGCCTACAACCACTCGCGCTTCGACCGGTGGGCGCTGACCAACGGCGTCGGCGCCGGCCTGCGGGTGGGCACCTGCGATGAGACCTTCTACAACGACACGCTGGTGGGCCTCCGCTCGGTCGACTGCCTCCAGGAGGACGGCGCCGAGATCCGCGAGGAGGCCAACGCCAACGAGGTCGGGCGCAGCCGGGTGTTCCAGGACAATGCTGTCGCCTACTACCGGGACAACCTGGGCCGGGCCCCGACGGTGGTGCTCGCCCGGGTGACGCGGGTCTGGGGGCTGTGGCGGCCCTTCGAGTCGGTGCGTCTCGACGACGCCATCGAGCAGCGGGGCGCCCAGCGCGCCCAGGCCGGCGTCGTCGTCGGCTGGGCCCTGCTGCCGTTCGCGGCGTACGGCGCGCTCGTCCTCTGGCGTCGGCGGGTGCCGCTCAGCCCGCTTCTGGGCTGGATCGCCACGTCGACCCTGCTGGCGGCGGCCAACCAGCCCCTCCAGCGCTTCCGCATCGGCGGCGACGTCGCCCTGGTGGTGCTGGCGGCGGTCGGCCTGCTCGCCGCCGCCCAGGTCCCCGTCGTCCGCCGCCTCGTCGGCCTCGATCCCCTGCCGGACCCCGTCGACCCCTCGTTCCGTGTGCGGAGACGCACCGGACCGGTGGAAACCCGCACACAGAACGACGTCTAGTTGCCCATGGCCAGGCCGCCGTCGACGGGGAGGACGGCGCCGGTGACGTAGGCGGCGGCGTCGGAGGCCAGGAACTCGACGACGGCGGCCACCTCGTCGGGCGTGCCGGCCCGCCGGAGGGGTGCCCGTCCCAGCTCCTCGGCCTGGAGGCGGGACCCGGCCGCGTCGAGCATCTCGGTGCGGATGGCGCCGGGGGCGACCACGTTCACGGTGACCCCGCGGGGGCCGAGCTCACGCGCCAGCGAGCGGGCCAGCCCGGTGAGCCCGGCCTTGGACGCGGCGTAGAGGCTGCCCCCGCTCGCCCCCCATCCCGCCGACACCGAGCCCACGAAGACGATGCGCCCGGAGCGGGCCCGGGCCATGGGGCCGGCCGCCCGGCGGGCCACGCGGATGGCGCCCACGAGGTTGGTGTCGAGCACGTCGGCCACGTCCTCGTCGGTGGCCCGCATGAGCATGTTGATGGGCCCGATGCCGGCCGAGGCCACCAGGACCTGGACCGGTCCGAGCTCGGCCTCGACCCGGTCGAAGGCGGCGTCGACCTCGGCGGTCGAGCGCTGGTCGGCCCGGACGGCCAGCACGCCGGGGGGCGGCTCGCTGGTCCGGTACGTCCCGGCCACGCGATCGCCGGCGGCGAGCATGCGCTCGGCCACGGCCCGGCCGATGCCCCGACCGGCCCCGGTCACCAGCACGACACGGCCTTGTCCCTCGCTCATCGGCGCACCACCCGATCGGTGGGCGCATCCGGCCGGCTGGCGGCTTCGGGGCGCCGACGAGCGCCGGCGGCTCCACTCGCTGCGCTCGCTCCGCCGCCGGGGAGAGAGCTGTGCTGTCCGGTTCGCTCACTGCGTTCGCTCATGGGCCCTCCCCGGGGGTGATCATCCTCGTGCCGGCCTCGTCGGGTGGGGCCGACCGGAAGCGGGTGAAGCGGGCGTCGGGGCCGTCGCCGACGACGGCCACGCCGGCGTGGGTGCCGTCGGCCAGGTCGTCGTCGCGCCCGGCGACGGCCAGGACGCCGTCGACCCGCACGTCCATCACCGGCCCGTCGAGCGCCACGGCGACGGAGCGAACGGCGCCCTCGTCGCCGGGCGGCAGCGCCGCTGACCCGAGCAGGCGGCTCCGGTCCGAGACCACGCTCACCAGGCTGATCGTGCCCTCGTCCGGCTCGACCACGACCAGGGCGTAGGTGCCGGGGTCGGTCCAGCGCACGACGACGGCCCACCCGGCGCCGAAGGTGCCGTCGACCACCACCTCGCCGTCGACGCCGCCGACGGGCCGCACGGCCACGCTGAGCTGGGGTCCGGCCTCCGTCACGCGGGCACCGTCGGGCCCCGTCTCCCACCGGCCCCGCACGTCGTCCCAGCCGTCGCCGCCCACGGCCTCGTCGTGACGCTGGATGGGACTGGCCGCGTCGCGCACGGTCCCGAACTGGCTCATCAGGATGCCGATCACGACCACGACCATGACGGCGAACAGGCCGATCGTCAGCGCCAGCGAGCGGAGCTCGTCGCCGCGGCCCTCGGCCCGGGTCTGCGCCGCCCGCTCGTCCCGCCGCTGCTGCGGCGTCCGGGTTGCGGTCAGCTCGCTGCGCTCGCTCACAGGGCGTCCACGGCGGCGGCCAGGTCGATGCTGAAGCGGGCGCTGCCGACCTTGTTGAGGTGGACGCCGTCGGCGAAGTGGTTGGCCGGGTAGGCGACCTCGGTGAAGTCGATGACCTCGACGTCGAGGTCGGCGGCCACGTCCCGGATGTGCTGCTCGGCGGCGTCGGTGGCCTCCTGGCTGCCGGTGAACGGCGTGTAGGCCTCGGGGAGCGTCGGCGGGATCACGAACACGAGGTCCGCCCCGGCCTCCTCGGCCACGTCGCGGAAGCCGAGGAGCTGGGTCGCGGTGGTCCGGGACGACCGGAAGATCTGCTGCTGGACGGGGTCGTCGAAGGTGAACCCGATGGGGATGGGCTCGGTGTAGCCCCAGTAGTTCGTGACGCCGCCCCGTGGCTGCATCAGCTGATCGGCCCAGACCTCGGCGGTGCGGGCGACCACCGATCCGTCCTGGAGGAGTACGGGCTGGAGGCTGTCCTGCTTGGACTTGTCCTCACCCGTGAGCCGGTCCCGGGCGGCCCGCACCAGCTGGATGGGCGAGCGGAACGACGAGCGGTGCCGCACGATGGCCGACCGGTCGGCGAGGCGCCGGTCGGCCCGGGACAGGGCGCCGTCCTCGAGCCGGTCCATGGCGTCGTCGAACAGCTTCTCGACCACGGCGCGGCTGGTGTTGAGGATGTCGATCTGGGGAACGTCGAACGGCGTCACGCCCACGACGATCAGCGCCGGATCGGTGCGAGGCAGGACGTAGTCGCCGGCCCAGCGGCGCATCGAGTCGAAGGGCTGGCCCAGCAGCGAGGCGTTGTAGGCGCGGGGGTACGACACCGAGGCCGTGGCCCACGTCGCCGGGTCGATGGCCGCGTCCATGGCCGAGCTGCCCAGGAAGACGACGTCGGTGCCCTCGTCGGCTTCGTCGAGGGCGAGCACCTGCTCCCACTTGAGCTCGACCTCGGCCGCATCGCCCGCCTGGCTGACCGGCAGCCAGTCCTCGACGGACCGCACGCCGACCTCGGTGACGAGCAGCAGGGCGACGACGGCCGCCGCCAGCGCGCCCAGAGGCACCCGGCGCCGGACCAGCTCGCGCAGCTTCCCCACCCAGGACCTCACCCGTCGAGACGGGCGGCGTGGCCCTCGACGAGGCCGAGGTGCTGCCACGGGAGGATGCCGAACAGCTTGGCCAGGTCCTGGTCGCCGCCCAGGACCGAGAGCGGCAGCGTCGTGGGCCACGCCTCCTGCGTCCGCAGCCAGGGCTTGGTGTAGAAGCCGAGGAGGGCGTGGCGGCGGCCTTCGGGGGGCGTGGGCTCGCCCCGGTGGGCACCGGTGCCGTGCCACAGCCGGCCGTCCAGGAGGATGAGCGTCCCCGCCGGGCACTCGATGGAGACGCTCTCGTCGGGGCGGACCGCCCGCTCGGGTGGGCCCTGTACGAGGTGGCTGCCGGGCACGACGCGGGTGGCCCCGTTCTCCTCGGTGAAGTCGTCGAGCGGCCAGATCACCTGGAGGCCCCACGGGTCGGCCCACGGCGTGGGCAGGAAGCCCTGGTCGGAGTGGACGGCCATGTTCCGCCCCCCGGCGCCGACGATGTTGGCGCTCAGGTTCGACAGGAGGACGTCCGGACCGAGCAGGGCGCGGGCCACCTCCAGGACGGTGGGGTCGGCGGCGGCGTCGAGGAAGACGGGGTGGAGGGCGGGGAGCCGGTAGACCCGCTGGCAGCTGTTGCCGTGGTACTCGGTGGCGGTGCCGGCGGCCCGCTCGGCGGCAGCGGCGTCGACGAGGGCGGTGCGAAGCCGGGCGGTGCGGTCCGCGTCGCAGGCCCCGGCCAGCAGGCCGATGCCGGTGGTCCGCAGGTCGGACAGCGCCACGTCGATGGTGGAGGTCACGCCCGGGACGGTCGAGGTGTCCTCCACGGTCACGGCCGCCGATCGTAGGCGGTGGTCCGCCGCGCTCAGCGGGCGAGCGTCCGCGAGGTGGGCGAGCCACGAGGCGCCCACGAGGTGCCAGGCACCTCGTGGGCGCACCTCGGCGGAGTGGTCAGGCGAGGCGGGCGCGGAGGACGGTGATGACGCCGACCCGGGCGGCGAGGGTGCCGGCGTCCACGGCGATCGTCGCCTCGGCGGCGACGGGGAGCGGGGCGGGGAAGCGCGCTTCCACGTGCGTCGGGTCGAGGCCAGCGGCACCGAGGGCCGACCACAGGGCGAGGAGGCCGGGGACGATGGGCTCGGGAGCGCCCTCGGCGTGGGCCGACGAGGTGTCGCCGGCGGCCCGGCGGTAGGCGTCCAGGGCCTCGGGGGCGACGGCGACCGTGCCCACGGTCGGCCGGTCGGCCCGGGGCACCGACGGCAGGCCGCCCCGCTCGACGGGGCGGGGGTCGAGCCGTCCGGCCACCACGTGGCGGGAGCGGACCACCGGGCCCTCGGGACCGGACACGTCGACGTCGATCCACAGCCCGTCGCCGGCCCCGAGCCGGGCGGTTCCCCGCAGCCGGGCGGTCACGTCCAGGGTCACGTCGGTGGGCACCGGCCGCACCAGGTCCAGCTCGACCCAGGCGTGGCGGGTGCGGGCGGGGTCGGCGCCGGTGGCGGGATCGTCGAGCACGGCGAGCAGCCCGCGCACCAGGGGCCGACAGGAGGGGTGGACGAGCGCCGCCGCGTCGGCGGAGGGGACGACGTCGGTGAGCCGCACCGGGCGGCCCGGCGTCACGGCGTCATGCCCCCGTCGACGGCGACGACCTGGCCGGTGAGGTAGGCCGCGTCGAGAAGCATGTCGAGCACCGGTCCCACCTCGTCGGGCGCCGCCGGTCGCCGCAGGGCGGTGCGATCGAGCAGACGATCGCGGGCGGCGTCGGCCACCTCGGCGGTGATGGTGCTCTCGACGAACCCGGGCGACAGGGCGTTGACGGTGATCGACCGGCGCCCCACCTCGTGGGCGAGCGTGCGGGTCAGGGCCTCGACCCCCGCCTTCGAGGCGGCGTAGGCGCTCTGGCCGGCGTTGCCGAACGAGGCGACGGGCGAGGTCACGTTGACGATCCGGCCCCACCGGGCCTTCAGCATCGCCGGCAGCACGGCCCGGTCGACGTGGTAGGTCGCCAGCAGGTTGACCCGGATCGTCTCGGCCCAGACCGCCGGATCCTGACCCACCACCAGGCCGTCGACGCGCACGCCGGCGCAGTGCACGAGCACCCGCACGGGCCCCAGCGCGTCGGTGGCCGCCGCCACCACGGCGTCGGCCCCCTCGGGCGTGCCCAGGTCGCCGGCGACCACGGCGGACGGGACGTCGAGGTCCGCCGCCACCGCCTCCGCCCGCTCCGGGTGGGCGTGGGCGTGGAGGGCGACGGCCAGCCCCCGGCGGGCCAGGATGCGGGCCGCCACCCCGCCCAGCGCTCCCGACGCCCCCGTGACCAGCGCCGCCGTGCCCTCCGGCATCCCCTCGACCGGCCGCTGCTGCACACCGAGACCGTATCCCCCGTCAGGGATCCCGCTGCCGCTCGGTCCTAGAGTCCCGCCGTGGCGTTCAACTCGTTCCAGTACGCGGCGTTCCTCGCGCTGGTCGTGTTCGGGTACTGGGCCCTGCCCCGCCACCCGCGGAAGCTCCTGCTGCTGTCCGCGTCGTACGTCTTCTACGCCTGGGTCGACGTCCGCTTCACCGCCATCCTCATGGCCACGACGCTGATCGACTTCGGCGTGGCCCGGTGGATGGGCCGCTCCGCCGATCCCCGGCTGCGGCGTCTCCTGCTGACCGTCAGCGTGGGCAGCAACCTGCTGACGCTGGCCTTCTTCAAGTACTTCGACTGGTTCCGGGTGCCGGTCGAGACGGCGCTCGAGACGATCGGCTTCAACGAGCCCCGCGTCGCCCTCGTCGTCGTGCTGCCGGTGGGCATCAGCTTCTACACGTTCTCGACGCTCAGCTACACGATCGACGTCTACCGGCGCGAGATCGAGCCCACGCCGTCGCTCATCGACTTCATGGTCTTCATCTCGTACTTCCCGCACCTGCTGGCGGGGCCGATCATCCGGGCCAAGCGGATGCTCCCGCAGATCGTCGACCTGCCCACCTCCCCCAAGCGCGAGCAGATGCGCGAGGGGCTGGAGCTGATCTTCATCGGGCTGTTCCAGAAGGTCGCCATCGCCGATGCCCTGTCGCCGGCGACGGCCCAGGTCTTCTCCCAGTTCGGCGATGGCACCGGCCCGGCGGGACCCGGCTGGGTGAACCTCTGGGTGGCGACGCTGGCGGCGGTGATCCAGTTCACCTTCGACTTCGCCGGCTACTCGAACATCGCCCGGGGCAGCTCCAAGCTCCTCGGCATCGAGCTGCCCTACAACTTCCGCCAGCCCCTCACCCGCAGCCGCAACTTCCGCGACTTCTGGCGCCGCGACCACATGACGATGATGGCGTGGTTCCGGGACTACCTGTACCGGCCGCTCCGGGGTCGGGGCCGCGGGTGGGCGTGGAGCGCGGTCTGCCTGTGCCTCGTCTTCGCCCTGTCCGGCCTGTGGCACGACGACGGCCTGGTCTGGCTCACGTGGGGCTTCGTGATGGGTGGCGTCCTCTCGATCGAGCTGTGGGTGTCCCAGCGGGCCGACGCCCGGCGGCGCGCCGCCCGGAAGGCGGCCCGGGCCCGGGCGCGGGCCGAGAGTGACGTCGGCGAGGCCGGTGACGCCGGGAACGCGCCGGGACTCGAGGAGGGCCATGGCGCCGTCTCCGTGCCCGTGGCCGACCTCGGAGGGCCGGCCGGCACGGCGCTCGAGTCGACGAAGGCCCGGTCGTCGCTGGGCATCGTCCGCCGGCGCGATCGCCAGTCCGAGGAGCTGGCCGTGGCCTCGGTCAGCCGGCTGCCGTCGTGGTGGCCCGTGGTCGCCCCCGTCTACGTCTTCATCATGGTGGCGGTGCAGCACGCCTGGGTGCGGACCGGCTCGGTCGAGTCCAGCCTGCGCCTCTACGGCCAGCTGGCGTGGCCCCGCTTCGCACCGATCGACCAGAACCTGCTGATGCTCTTCGCCTACGCCCTGTTCTCGCTGATCCTGCTCGACCGGCGCGAGGCCGAGATCGAGCGCCACGAGGGCAAGCCCGACCCCCTGACCCTCGGCCGGGCCGTCGCCTACGGCGCCATGGTCGTGCTGATCGTCGTGTTCTCGGGCCAGGCGCCCGTGCCGTTCGTCTACTTCCAGATCTGACCGGGCGGTAGGGTCCGGGCCATGTCGGACGAGCTGCGCGCCCAGATCCTCACCGCCGTGCGGGAGGCCGCCGTCGAGGTCCTCGACTGCGACGCCGACGAGGTCACCCCCGACGCCAACCTCAGCGAGACGCTCGACGCCGACTCGATCGACGTGATCGAGATCGCCTCGACCCTCGAGCGGCAGTTCGGCGTGGCCATCGAGGACCACGAGGTCTACGACCTCTCGACGGTCGGCGAGCTGGTCGAGCTGGTGGCCGGCAAGAAGGAGTAGCTACCTCGGGCCGAGAAGGCCGGGCGGGAAGCCGCCGCCGTCGACCTCGATGCGCTGGCCGGTGACGTAGGCCCCGGCCGGGCCGCACAGGGCGGCGACGAGGGCGCCGACCTCCTCGGGCCGGCAGATGTGGCCGTACGGGAACTCGTCGTCGCGCTCGGTCATGTCGTCGGTGCCGGTGATGGCGTGCATCAGCCGCTGGCCCATGTCCGACACCACCAGGCCGGGGCAGACGACGTTGACGTGGACGCCGTGGCCGACCTCCTCCTTGGCCAGGGTGAAGGCCAGCTCCTCCATGGCCGCCTTGCCCACGTTGTAGGGCGAGCCGAAGGCGCCGTGGTCGCGAGACGACACGCTCGACACGAAGACGATGTCGCCCCGCGGGCAGGTGCGCATGGCGGGCAGCACGGCGGCGGCGCAGTGGAAGGGCCCGAAGGCGTGGACCTTCACGACCTTCTCGAAGTGGCCCGGGTCGATGTCGACCACCGACTGGTAGCGGCTGGCGATGCCGGCGCTGGCGACGAGGATGCTCGGAGGCCCGAGCTCGTCGGTCGCAGCCGCGACCATGGCCACGACCTCGGCCCGGTCCTCGACCGACGCCTGCACGGCGACGGCCCGGCGGCCGGTCGCTCGGATCAGCTCGACGACCTCCTCGGCCTGGTCGCGGTGGCGCCGGTAGCCCACGGCCACGTCGGCCCCGGACTCGGCCAGGACCAGGGCGATGCCCCGCCCGATCCCCCGCCCACCCCCGGTGACCAGGGCGGTCCGACCCTCCAGCGGTGCCTCGTCGCTCACGTCCGGCACCGTAGGCCGCCGGTCCCCACCCCTGGGCGAACCCCCACCGCGCAAGAAGGTCGACCGGTGTGGTGCCGTTCCGGCGCGGTGGTGCGCCGCCCGTGGCGCCCCACCGCGCAAGAACGCTGGCCGTCACGTTCCGGCGCGGTGGTGCGCCGGCCCCTGGTGCCCCACCGCGCAAGAAGGTCGACCTGCGTGGTGGGAGGGCGGGGGTGCTCAGGTGACGTTGGCGATGGCGCGGGTGAGCTGGCGCTCGACGCGGGCCGGCGATCGGGTGGGCACGGGCCAGATGATGCGGTCGACGCCCATGGCCTCGAGGCGCTCGACGGTGCGGGGCGAGGGCGAGGCGCCGGCGGTGATCTCGATGGCGGCCGGGTCCCGTCCCGTCTCCTCGGCGGCGCGGTGGACCGCGTCGATGAGGCCGCGCAGCACGTCGGGGTCACGGTGGTTGGTGAAGAACCCGTCGCCGATCCGGCCGGCCCGGCGGGCGGCGTGGACCGACGGCCCGCAGATGACGATGGGGATGCCGTCGGGCCCGGCGGGCGTCGGTCGGCAGGTGACCGGCGGGAAGGCGACGCCCGCTCCCTCGTAGGCCACCGGCGCCCCGGTCCACAGCCGGCGCATGGCCTCGATGGCGGCCTCGGCCCGGGGGGCGCGGTCGGCCCACGTGGTGCCCGCGGCCTCGGCCTCCTCCCGGCACCAGCCGAGCCCCACGCCCAGGCGCAGCCGGCCCCCGGAGAGGAGGTCGAGCGTGGCGGCCTGCTTGGCCAGGTGGAGCGGGTTGCGCTCGGGGAGGATCACGCAGGACGTGCCCAGGAGGATGGTCGAGGTCCGGGCGGCGGCGAAGGCGAGCCAGGTCAGGGGCTCGGGCAGGTCGGAGGCGTTGCCGATGGGCATGTCGCCGCTCACCGCGTAGGGAT
>DATHEV010000768.1:0-4985 GCA_035318405.1 Iamia sp. | reverse complement strand
TGCCAGGGCTTGGACGTCTTCTCGCCCTCGCCGCCGAGCGTCGAGTCCTGGTCGAACTCCTTGGCCGCCTTGACGATGTCGCTCTGGTACTTGAGCAGGATGTTGGCCGTGCTGACGGCGGTGTCCGAGTCGACCTCGGTGACGCCGAGCAGCATCAGCGTGCGGGCCCAGTCGATGGTCTCCGACACCGAGGGCGCCTTCTTGAGCTCGAGCTGGCGGATCGAGCGGACGATGCGCGCCACCTGGTCGGCCAGGGCATCGGTGATGTCCGGGACCTTGGCCAGCACGATCTCCTTCTCGCGCTCCATGTCGGGGTAGTCGACGTGGAGGAAGAGGCAGCGCCGCTTGAGGGCCTCGGACAGCTCGCGGGTGGCGTTCGAGGTGAGGAACACCAGCGGGATCTGGGTGGCCTGGATCGTGCCCAGCTCGGGGATCGACACCTGGTACTCGGAGAGCACCTCGAGCAGCAGCGCCTCGGTCTCGACCTCGACCCGGTCGACCTCGTCGATCAGCAGCACGACGGGATCGGGGCTGCGGATGGCCTCGAGCAGCGGACGCTCGAGCAGGAACTCGTCGGAGAAGATGTCCTCCTCGACCTCGTTCCAGGTGGAGTCGTCGGCCCGCTCGGCCTGGATGCGGAGCAGCTGCTTCTTGTAGTTCCACTCGTAGAGCGCCTTGGACTCGTCGAGCCCCTCGTAGCACTGGAGGCGGATCAGCCGGGCGCCGAGCATCTCGGCCACCGACTTGGCCAGCTGGGTCTTGCCCGTGCCGGCCGGCCCCTCGACCAGCACCGGCTTGCCCAGCCGGTCGGCCAGGTAGACGATGCCGGCGATGCCCTCGTCGGCGAGGTACGTCGCCTCTCGGAGGCCGTCACGGACGGCATCGACGGATTCGAACCGGGGCGCTGAGTCGATGTCGACCATCGCGGCAGCGTACTGGCGCACTTGACCAGCCGGTCAACCCGGTTCCGAAGCCGTTCTGTGTGCGGGTTGCTGCCGCAAACGGTCGAACCCGCACACGGAACGGCTTTGGCGCGGTCGCTGGCAGGATCGGGACTGGCAGGAACGCTGCTGCCCACTAGGTTTCAGCCATGCACCATCGTGTGGTGACGTTGGCGGGACCGCGCGTCTCGCTCTTCGAGCTGGCCGTGCCCTGCGAGGTGTTCGGGATCTTCCGCCCCGAGATCGAGGGCTGGCCGTACGTGCACGAGGTGGTGTCGGCGTCGGACCGGCTCGAGGCGGGCAACGGCCTGTCGCTCGCCACCGCCGGCGGGCTCGACCGGGTGGCCCAGGCCGACACGCTGGTCGTGGCACCGGTCCCGACGGCGAGCCTGTCGCGCCAGGGCGAGGTCGTGGTCGATCCCGTCCTGACCGAGGCCGTGCTGACCGCCCACGAGGCGGGGACCCGGATCGTCTCGCTGTGCTCGGGCGCCTTCATCCTGGCCGAGGCCGGGCTGCTCGACGGTCGCCGGGCCACCACGCACTGGATGTACGCCGAGCAGATGGCCGAGCGCTTCCCGCTCGTCACCGTCGACCCGACGGTGCTGTGGGTCGAGGACCACCCGCTCTACACCTCGGCCGGGACGGCGGCCGCCATCGACCTCTGCCTCCACCTGGTGCGCGAGGACCTGGGCGCCGAGGCCGCCAACCGGGTGGCCCGCCGGATGGTCGTGCCGCCGCACCGCGACGGGGGCCAGGCCCAGTTCGTCGACACGCCCGTCCCCGACTGCGCCGAGGACGATCCGCTCGGCCCGGTGCTCGTGTGGATGGCCGAGCACGTCGACGAGCCCCTCACGATCGAGCAGCTGGCCCGCCGGGCCGCCCTCAGCCCCCGCACCTTCGCCCGCCGGTTCGTGTCCGTCACCGGGACGACGCCCCTCCAGTGGCTGCTCACCCAGCGGGTGGCCCGGGCCCGGATGCTGCTGGAGACCACCGACCTCCCGGTCGAGCGGATCGCCCAGCTGTGCGGGTTCGGCACCGCCGCCGGCCTCCGCACCCACTTCGCCCGGGTCGTCGGCACCTCCCCGACCCAGTACCGCCAGCGCTTCGCCACCGAGCTGGCCGGCTGACAGCCGAACCTTGTGCGAGGTTCGCCGTCGTACGGCGAACCTCGCACAAAGTTCGATGGGGTTCGGCTGGGGGGGATGGCGGGAATGGTGCGACCAACGTCATTCCTGCCACTCGTCGGGACGACGGGAGAGGCGGACGATGGGGGCATGTTCAACGCCCACTGCAACGCCGAGGGCCGAGAGGTCCTGCTGACCACCCGTCGGATCACGTCGATCGAGATGCTCGACGGCGCCACGGAGATCCACTTCACCTGCTGGTGCGGCCACGAGGGCGTCCTCGTCGACCGGGCCGTCGATCGCCCCGGTGCGGTGTCGGTCCGTCCCGCCGCGCCGCACCGGGCCGCGTAGCGCCCGGGTCCGGGCTACCCCCGGGTCTGGCCGTCGCCCCGGACGACGTACTTGGCCGTCGTCAGCTCGCGGAGGCCCATGGGGCCGCGAGCGTGGAGCTTCTGGGTGGAGATGCCGATCTCGGCGCCGAAGCCGAACTCCTCGCCGTCGACGAACCGGGTCGAGGCGTTGACGAGGACGGCGGCGGCGTCGACCTCGGCGGTGAAGCGGTCGGCGGCGGCCAGGTCGGCGGTGACGATGGCCTCGGAGTGGCCGCTGCCGTAGCGGGTCACGTGGTCGATGGCGGTGTCGATCGAGCCGACGACGCGGACCGCCAGCTTGAGGTCGAGGAACTCCTGGGCCCAGTCGTCCTCGCCGGCCTCGCCCATGCCGGGCACGAGGGCCCGCGCCGCCTCGTCGCCGACGAGCTCGACGCCGTCGAGATCGGCCGCCAGGGCCGGGAGGAAGGCGTCGGCGACGGCGGCGTGGACCAGCACCGTCTCGGTGGCGTTGCACACCGACGGCCGCTGGGTCTTGCCGTTGACGACGATGGCGCGGGCCATGTCGAGATCGGCGCTGGCGTCGACGTAGACGTGGCAGTTGCCATCGCCGTCGATGACGTAGGGGACGGTGGCGTTCTCGAGGATCGACGCGATGAGCGACGGCCCGCCGCGGGGGATCAGCACGTCGATGCTGTCGCGCTGCTGCATGAAGTCGACGGCCGCGGCGCGGGAGGTGTCGGCCACGAGCACGAGGGCGTCGGCCGGCAGGTCGACCTTCTCGTAGGCCTCGCGCAGGACGCCGGCCACGGCCGTGTTGGAGCGGATGGCGCCCGAGCTGCCCCGGAGGAAGGCCGCGTTGGCCGACTTGAGGCAGAGCCCGGCGGCGTCGCTGGTGACGTTGGGGCGGTTCTCGTAGATGATCGCCACCACGCCGAGCGGCACCCGCACCCGCGTGATGCGCAGCCCGTTGGGACGGACCCAGCCGTCGAGCACCTCGCCGACCGGGTCGGGCAGGGCGGCCACCTGGCGGAGGCCGGCGGCCATGGCCTCGACCCGCCGGGCGTCGAGCCGCAGACGGTCGATGACGGTGGCCGACGTGCCCGCCTCGGTGGCGGCGGCGACGTCGGCGCCGTTGGCCTCGAGCACCTCGTCGGTGCGGGCCACGAGGAGATCGGCCGCGGCCAGCAGGGCGGCGTCGCGCTGGGCGGTCGAGGACCGGGCCACGATGCGGGACGCGGCCTTGGCCCGCCGACCCAGCTCGGCCATGGGATCGGGGGTGCCGCTGCGCTCGCTCATCGGTGCACCATCCAGCCGGGGTGAGCTCTCGGCAGGTTCGCTGCCGGCGGGTACCGATGAGCGCCGCCGGCTCCGCTCGCTGCGCTCGCTCCGCCAGCGGAGGGCCCGTGCCATCTGGTTCGCTCGCTGCGCTCGCTCACTTACCCGATCGTACAAGCGACGGGCCGGCGGCCTGCCAAGATCACGCCGTGATCCGGGCCCGCAACGCCACCCGGGCGGACGTGCCCGCCCTCGCCACCGCGCTGGCCGGGGCCTTCCGGGGCGACCCCATCTGGAGCTGGATCGCCCCCGACCTCGACCGCTGGGACCGCCGGGCCGAGGGCGCCTTCGGCCCCGAGACGGCGGTCAAGGTGCGCTACGGGCACACCTACACGACCGACGACCGGGCCGGCGCCGCCCTCTGGGCCCCGCCCGGCACCTGGCGGGGCTCGATGGCCGACGCCCTCCACGTGGCCGTCCCGATGCTGCGGCTCGTCGGCCTGGCCGGGTCGCGCCGGGGCATCGGCGTGCTCCGCGCCAGCGAGCGGGCCCACCCCAAGGGCGACGACCACTGGTACCTGGCCGTCCTCGGCACCCATCCGGACCACCAGGGCCGGGGGGTGGGCTCGGCCCTCCTCCAGCCCGTGCTCGAGCGGTGCGACCTCGACGGCAGCGGGGCCTACCTCGAGTCGTCGAAGCCCGAGAACGTGCCCTTCTACGAGCGCCACGGTTTCGCGGTCACGGACATCATCACCCCGGGCGGCTCGCCCCCGCTGACGCTGATGTGGCGCGACCCGCGGCCGCCCGATCCCGCACCGGACGGCGACGGGTGATCGCCGATCCCGGCCTGGAGGCGGCCGTCACCGCCTTCGAGACGGCGCTCACGCCGATCGTCCAGACGTTGGCCGGCACGGTCACCGGCGTCGACCCGGCCGCCCTGGCCGACGACGTCACCCGGGAGGCGTTCACCATCGCCGCCGCCGTCATCGACTGCGACGGCATCCGCACCGACGCCGAGCTGTGGTCGCTGCTGGTCGTGTTCGGCCCCCGCCTGGGCGGCGACCTCCTCCGCGCCACGCCCGACGACCTCCGCCGCTCCGACCTCGTCGTGGGCCGGGCCGCCTGGCTCGACAGCCCGTCGACGATGCTCGACCTGCTGGCCCGCTACGACGCCCGCCACGCCACCACCTACGCCCGGACCTACCACGACCGGGCCGTCGCCATCGCCTTCGCCGTGGCCGCCATCGATCCGTACACGACCGAGGACGAGCTCCGGGCCATCGAGCGGTTCCGCGCCGCCATGGCCCAGGCCG
>DATHEV010000767.1:0-8137 GCA_035318405.1 Iamia sp. | reverse complement strand
GGGCAGGGGTGGCGGCGAACCAGGCGAACCCGACCACGACGGCGGCGGCGACCAGGACCCGGAGGGCGCGGCCTCGGGGCACGGGCGTGGCGCCGGTCGCTGCGGGCGTCGCGTCACTGGTCACGTCGGTCCTCCGGGTCGGGATGGATGTCCGGGGGTGAGAGGTGGGTGGGCGCCGGATTGTTCCCGTCACCAGGAGGGGAGCGGGGTGGGCCCCCCGGCCTCCGGGCCGGTCACTCCCAGCGGAAGCGCCACGCGGCCAGGGCCGGGGCGGCCACGGCCCACGCCGCGAGGACCAGCCAGGCCCCGCCCGGGACCCCGTCGCCGCCGAGGCTGGCGTGGGTGATGTCGGACAGTGCCCCGATGGGCAGTGCCCGGGCGACGACCCGCAGGGCGCCCGGCATGTCGTCGACGGGCACGACCACCCCGCCGACGAGCAGGAGCAGGACGTGGACGGCGTTGGCCAGGGCGAGCGTGGTGAGCGAGGGCAGGGTGCCGGCCATCAGCATCCCCACGCCGGCGAAGGCGACCGTGGCCAGGACCATCGCCCCCAGGGCTCCGACCAGCCCGACCGTGGGCTGCCAGCCGAGGGCCATGCCCACGCCGACCAGGATCGCGACCTGGATGGCCTCGACCACCAGCACGGCCCCGACCTTGGCGGCGATCAGGTCGCGACGCCCGAGCGGCGTCACGGCCAGCCGCTTGAGCACCCCGGTCGAGCGCTCGAAGCCGGTGGCGATGGCCAGCCCGGTCATGGCCGTGGACATGACCGACAGGGCGAGGACCCCCGGGACCAGGAAGTCGACCGGGTCGTCGGTGCCGGTGGGCAGGACGTCGACCAGGCTGAAGAACCCGAGGATCAGGACCGGGATGAGGAAGGTCAGCAGCACCGACTCGCCCCGGCGCAGGGTCAGCAGCAGCTCCATGCGGAGCTGGGCCGCCACCCGCCGGCCGAGGGGGGCAGGGCCGGGGACAGGGGCGGCGACCAGCGTCACGGTCGCCGGGTGCCCGGCTCGGGTGCCGGGGCGGTGGCGGCGAAGGCCTCGGCCACGGCCTCGTAGGTGAGCGGGCCGTCGACCAGGGCCGCGTCGCGCTCGTCGTCATCGGTGGTGGTGGTGCCCTCGGCCGCGGGTGCCGGCGACGGCCTCACACCCCGGGCGGCCCGGTCGAGCGCCTCCTCCTCGCGCTGGTGCCGGAAGGCCCAGACGAAGAACTGGCAGGTGATGAGGAACCAGAGCCAGCTGCCGGCGAAGAGCTTCATGAACACGCCCGCGGCCTGCTGGTCGTCCTGCACCGAGATGCCGAAGGCCCGGGTCGGCGTGTCGTAGCTGGTGTAGACGGCGTTCTCGGCGAAGGTCAGCCAGCCCCCGGGCACGGTGGGGATGACCGACATGACGAAGAGGTAGATCATCTTGGCGGGGATGCCCATCCGCCACTCCTCGATGGGGCCGCACACCGGCATCCACATCATCAGGGCGGTGAACACCAGCACCACGTGCACGACGTAGTGGAGGGCGCCGTTCTCGACCGAGGCGTTCACCAGCGCCGGCCAGTGCACGGCCATCACCATGGCGTTGTAGGCGACGCCGGCCACGACGGGCATCGAGGCCGCCCGGATCACCCTCCGGACCTTGCCCTGGCCCAGGATCAGATCGGCCAGCCAGCGCGGGGTGGCGAGCAGGGCGAGCGGGGGCACGACCAGGGTCAGCAGGGTGTGCTGCACCATGTGGACGGCGTAGAGGTACTCCTCGCCGAAGTCGTGCATCGGCCAGTCCGAGGCCGCCCACAGCAAGACGATGCCGAAGCCCGCCGCCACCATGTTGCGGCGGGTCAGGACGGGCTGGCCGGCGGGGACGACCTTGGGCCCCACCACCCGGGCGGCCCAGACGTAGAGGCCGGCGAGGGCGGCGACGAGCAGCCACACCTCGGGGTGCACCTGGAAGCGCCAGACGTGGGCAGCTTCGGGGATGGCGGCGAGCACGGGACGGACCCGTTCAGTTCGAGAAGATCTGGAAGGTCGTCAGGGCGGCGAGGTACACGCCGACCGCCAGGAACAGCCCGGTGTAGAAGACGCGGGTGAGGACCTTGGAGTCGAACTTCAGGTGCATGAAGAAGGCGGCGATGATCACGAACTTGATCGCCATCACGATCAGGAGCGGGAACATGAGGATGGGGCCGTCGTCGACGATGTACGGCCAGGCCACCTCCATCCCGGTGAGCACGGCCAGACCGAGCGCGATCTGGATGTAGAGGGTGTCGCTGGCGTGGTCGCCGTGGTCGGCGTCGGCGTGCTCGTCGACCTCGGCGGGAATCGCGGTGTCGGTCATCGATGCCCTCTCAGGGGATCAGGTAGACGATGGTGAAGATCAGGACCCAGACCACGTCGACGAAGTGCCAGTACAGGCCCACGATCTCGACCGACTCGGCCCGCGACTGCGGGATCCGGCCCCGCAGCGAGAGCAGTGCGGTCGACAGCAGCATCACGATGCCGAGGGTGACGTGGACCCCGTGGAAGCCGGTGAGGGTGAAGAAGGCGGAGCTGGACGCGTTGGTGGTGAAGCCCATGCCCTCCTTCACGAAGACCTGGAACTCGTAGACCTGGCCCGAGATGAACACCGAGCCGAGGAGGGCCGTGGTGACCAGCCAGAGACGGAGCCGGGAGTGCTCGCCCCGCTGGATGGCCGACACGGCCAGCACCATGGTGAGCGACGACATCAGCAGCACGAACGACGAGATCGAGGTCAGCTCGAGGTCGTAGAGCTCGTGGGGCGTCGGGCCGCCGGCCAGGTTGTTGTGCTTGTAGAGCAGGAAGGACGAGATGAGGCCGCCGAAGAGGAGGCACTCGGACCCGAGGAAGACCCACATGGCCAGCTTGTTGTTGCTGATGCCGGTGTTGGTGAGGGTGTGGTCGTGGTCCTCGCCGTCGGCGTAGGCACCGCCCTGGGCCAGGACGGCCCGCGCCTCGGCGTCTTGTTCGAGGGCGTCGGCGTCGGCCAGCCCCTTGGTCAGCGACACGTCAGTCAACGGGAGCAGCCTCCTCGGTCTTGACGTCGTCCTCACGGAGCTTGACGTCGTCGTCTGCGGGCGGGGTGGCGGCGGAGCCCGGTCCGGGGCCGTGGTCGTCCTCGGGCGCCGTCGCCGGCTCGAGCACCCACCCGTAGATGCCGCCGACGATCAAGATGGCGCCGGGCACGCACAGCCAGAGGTTGAAGATCAGGCCCCAGGCCACCAGGGGCAGCCCGAAGGAGATGACCAGCGGCCAGTACGACGGCGAGGGCAGGTGGACGCCCTCGGGGTTGCCGGGCTGGGCGATCTCCTCGGACGTGGCCACCCGCACCAGCTTGCCGTCGGCGTTCTCCTGGTACTTGCGGTGCCAGAAGTCGTCGAGACGGTGGACGGTGGGGCTGATGTCGAAGTTGTGCGTCGGCGTGGGGCTGGGGATGGACCACTCCAGCGAGCGGGCGTCCCACGGATCGGCGGGGATGGCCACCGGATCGGCCTTGTGGGCCTTGTACGACCTGCGGATGTTCCAGAAGAACACCAGGAACGAGGTGGCGATGGTGAAGGCGCCGATGGAGCTCACCATGTTCCACTCGTTGAAGCCGTAGCCGTCCCGGTAGGTGTAGGTCCGGCGGGGCATGCCCTGCAGGCCGAGGATGTGCATCGTGCCGAAGGTCAGGTTGAACCCGACGAACAGCAGCCAGAAGTTGATCTTGCCGACCTTGTCGTTCAGGTAGTGGCCGAAGACCTTGGGCCACCAGAAGTACCAGCCGCCGATGAAGCCGAAGAGGGCGCCGCCGAAGAGCACGTAGTGGAAGTGGGCGACGATGTAGTACGTGTCGGTCTGCTGGGTGTCGGAGGCGGCCACGGCGTGGGTCACGCCCGAGAGGCCACCGATGGTGAACATGGTGACCAGGCCGACCGAGTAGAGCATCGGGGCGCTGAAGCGGAGGCGACCGCCCCACATGGTGGCCAGCCAGTTGAAGATCTTCACGCCGGTCGGGACGGCGATGAACATCGTCGAGACCGAGAAGGCGGCGACCGACAGCGGCCCGATGCCGGAGGCGAACATGTGGTGGGCCCACACGCCCCAGCCCATGAAGCCGATGGCGATGCCCGAGAAGACCATGAACGGGTAGCCGAAGAGGGGCTTGCGGCTGAAGACCGGGATGATCTCCGAGATGATGCCGAAGGCCGGCAGGACCATGATGTAGACCTCGGGGTGCCCGAAGATCCAGAACAGGTGCTCCCACAGCAACGGGTCGGCGCCGGCGTCGACATCGAAGAACCGGGCCCCGAAGAGCCGGTCGAACATCAGCAGGAACTGCGCCGCGGTGAGCACCGGGATGGCGAAGAGCAGCAGGAACTGCGTCACCAGGCTCATCCAGGTGAACACCGGCATCCGGAAGAGCTTCATCCCGGGGGCCCGCAGGTTGAGGCACGTCGTGATGAGGTTGATCGCACCGACCAGCGAGGCGATGCCGGTGAGGAGCAGGCCCATGTTCCAGAAGTCGATGCCGTGGCTGGGCGAGTACCGGACGCCGTTGTTGGGGGCGTAGTTGAACCAGCCACCGTCGGCGCCGCCGCCCAGCAGCCACGACGAGTTGAGGACGATGCCGCCGCCCAGGAACACCCAGAAGCTGAGCGCGTTCAGCCGGGGGAAGGCGACGTCCCGGGCCCCGATCTGGAGCGGGATCAGGTAGTTCATGAACGCCGCCCCGAGGGGCATCACCGCCAGGAAGATCATGGTGGTGCCGTGCATCGTGTACACCTGGTTGTAGGCGTCCGCCGAGAGCACGGTGCCGTTCGGCGCCGCCAGCTGAGCCCGGATCAGCAGGGCCTCGACCCCGCCGATCACCAGGAAGAAGATCGACGAGACGCCGTACATGATGCCGATCCGCTTGTGATCGACGGTGGTGACCCAGCTGCGCCACCCGGTGGTGGCGGTGGGCCGGGCGAAGACGCCGAGCGGGTTGCGCTTGGTCTCCTCCCCCGAAGGAAGGGCGAGGGGACCCGTTGTGGTCGTGGCTGCCATGTGTCTCTCCCGCCTACTTCAAGGTGACCAGGTAGGCGATCAGCTGGTCGATCTGGTCCTCGGTGAGCTGGAGGTTGGGCATGCCCCGGCGGGGGCTCCGCCCGGGCACCTCCTCCGGCTGCATGGCCTTCTCGGCTGGCGGGTTGCGCAGCCAGGCCTCGAGGGCGCCGCGGTCGAGGCACTGATCGAGCCCCTCGGCAGTGTCGGCCCAGTCGATGCCCATGGCCTCGCAGTCCTCGGTGTCGCGGCGCAGGTCGAACTTGGCGCCGGCGAAGGTGGTGCGGCTCATGAGGTGCGTGAGGTTGGGGGCGTGGCGACTGCCCTGGAGGTTCTCGTCGGTGATCGTGCCGGGGCCGCCCATGATGTCCCGGTTGAACTCGGGGATGTCCTCGTCGGAGAAGTTGTCGTCGTTCAGACCCTCGACCAGGTGGCAGCTGGCGCACAGCTGGCCGGCGAAGACCTCCTGACCGGCGAGGGCCTCGGCGTCGTCACCCTCCTCCAGCTCCGTGGTGGTGGCCTGCTGCTCGGTGATCCACTCGTCGAAGCGACCCTGGTCGACGGCGACGGCCTTGATGCGCATCTCGGCGTGGGACAGGCCGCAGAACTCGGTGCACTGGCCGATGTACTCGCCGGGCTCCTCGGCCTCGAGCTTCCACGGGTGGCTGCGGTTCGGCACCGCGTCGCGCTTGCCGTTGAGCTTGGGCACCCAGAACGAGTGGATGACGTCGCGGGAGGTGACCTCGAGGGCGATCTCCCTGCCCACGGGGATCACCAGGTCGTTGGCGGTGACGAGGTCGACCTCGTCGTCGTAGCGGCCGTTGTTGTCGATGTCGTAGCGGTACTCCCACCACCACTGGTGCCCGATGACCTGGACGTGGACCGCGTCCTCGGGCGGCTCCTCGTTGAGCTCGAAGATGGCGAACACGCTGAGCACGCCGATGAACACGAGGATGATGGCGGGGACGACGGTCCAGCCGATCTCGAGGACGTTGTTGCCGTGGATCTGGGCCGGCATGTCATCGAAGTGCTCGTCGTCGCGGGCCCGGAACTTCAAGGCGATGAACAGGGCCCCGCCCAGCACCACCACGAAGACCACGCCGGCGACGCCGAAGATCGGGTTGATCAGGTCGGCGATGCCCCGGGCGTGCTTGCCCTCGGGCTCGAGCGTGTCCTGGGGGGCGTTCTTGGCGCACGCACCGAGCGCCAGCACCACGGCGACGGCCAGCAGCGGGGTGGCCGCCCGGAGGCGACGCAGGACGACGTGCTTCTCGGTCGTCTCGGCGGGCGCCTCGACTGACATGCGATCTCCAGTGCGGGGGGTGGGGCGGCGGGTCACGACGGCATCCCGGTGACGACGACGGGGGCTCCGGGCGAGAGGAGCGGCGCGCCCTCGTGCTCCTCGGTCTCGGCCTCACCGTGCTCGGGCTCGTGGTGCTCGATCTCGCGGGGGCCGACGATGGCGCTCACCACGCCGCCGGCCAGGATGGCCACGGCGCCGATGACGCACAGACCGGCGACGACCGACGGGTTGATCTGGGGGCGGGCCGACAAGAAGAAGGCGATGACCAGGACCGCCAGGGCCACGCCGCCGAAGATGAGGTACACGGCCAGCTCGGGCACGCTGAGCAGGACTCGGGAGATGGCCAGGACGAAGACGGCGATGCCCAGGGCGCCCAGCACGGGGACCTCGAAGGGCAGCATCACCCGGCGGCGCACGGCCTGGTTGACGGCGGCGTCGGTGGTGGCCCGGTCGGCCCACGCCGAGATGGCCCACTCGAAGGCCACGGCGAGGACGACCACGATGCCCAGCATCACCAGGACGACCGATGTGACGAGCCCGACGACCAGGGCGCCGGCGCCGAAGGCACCGATGACGGGCCAGTAGCTGCCCTGCACCGGGGCGGTGACCTCGGGGACGGTCTCGCCCTGGAGGAGGGCGGCCTCGTCCTCGGCGTCGGCGTCGCGGAAGGCGGCGAGGGACGACCCGACGAACACGGCGGCCCCGGCGATGGCCATGAGGACGGCGTAGCCGATGTGGTCGCCGACACCGCCCTTGTAGCCGAGGGTCAAGACGCCCATGAAGGTCGACATGCCGACCTGGCTGGGGTTGGTCGCGCCGCCGTAGACCAGCGCGCCGATGAGGGCGGCGGCGGCCACGCCGAAGAACCACTTGGATCCGGTGGTGAACACGTCGGCCTCGCTACTTGGTCACGTACACGGCGTACCAGACGGCGAGCATGATCCCCGTCGTCAGGTACCAGATGAGGCTGGCCGCCACGATGCCTTCGCGATCGTGGCTGCCGTGCTCACCGCCGAGGGTGCGGACGGTCATGATCACCACGAACAGCAGCGCCCCGACGATGAGGGCCAGGTGGCTGCCGGTCACGGCGTAGAAGAGGAGCCCGGCGTCGTTCGTCCCGCCCGAGAGGGCGAAGCCCGACTGGGTGTAGAGGAACGAGGTGGCGTTGATGACGGCGCCGCCGAACAGCACCGTCATGGCGAGGGCGAAGAAGGAGCCGCGCCGGTCGTCGCGCTTCACCGAGTCGACCGCCCACTGCATGCTCACGCAGGACAGGAGCATGGTGCCCATGGCCACGTTGGCCGGCGTCAGCGGGAGGGTCTGGCCGTCGGCGAACCACACCGGGGCCTCGCCGTCGACGGCCGGCCCGGTGATGACGCCGTGGCGGACCCGCAGGTACAGGCCGATCAGGCCGGCGAAGAACACGATGATGGCGGCGCCGGCGAGGGCGGTGCCCACCAGCAGGACGCGGGGCCGGGCGACACCGGGTCCGAGATCCTCGGGGACGTGGTCGTAGGCGGCCTCGTCGTGGGTGGCGGTGGCGGTGGACATCAGGCGTCCTTCCCGTCGTCGTCGTCAGAGGCCGGCGCCAGGAGCGGCTCGGCCGAGGTCACGGCCGGCACCGGGCCGTCGAAGTTGGCGAAGGTGGGGGGCGAGGCGGTGGCCCACTCGAGGGTGCTGCCACTCCACGGGTCGGCCGGCTCGTCGGAGCGGCGCTTGCCGACCAGGCCGGCCACGGCCAGCAGGCCACCCAGCAGGACGAGTCCGGCCCCGGCCACGGCGATGCCGTTCATGGCCTCGAT
>DATHEV010000766.1:0-8830 GCA_035318405.1 Iamia sp. | reverse complement strand
CCGCCCCGCCGGTCATGTGCCCCCCGTTGAGCAGGAACAGCAGGTTGTGGGGCCGGTCCTCGGGCGGGACCGCGGCCCACGCCCGGGCCTGGGCCAGCACGAGGGCGATGCCGGTGCCGTCCTCGACCGCCGAGGCCCAGGGGGCGTCGTGATGGGAGCCGATGACGACCCACTCGTCGGACGCCCCCGGCAGGGTGCCGATGACGTTGTGGGTGTGGCCGGTGCCGGTGCGGGCGTCGACGTCGATGCGGCCGCGGACGGGGCCCTGGTCGAGCAGGGCGTGGAGCCGGGTCGCGTCGGTGCGGTCGATCCAGACCGCCGGCAGGGCGCGGTGCTCGCCGTCGTAGGGCACGTAGTACTGCCGGGTCGGCCACGGCATCCCGACGAGGGCGCCGACGTAGGCCGCGGCGCCGGCGGCGATGGCGTCGTCGACCTCGCGGCCCAGCCGGGGGCCGAACGGGAGCAGGTGGTCGGGCACCGGTCCGGGATCGTGGACCGGGGTGCTGATCGCCTGCATCCACTCCGTCGGGAGGGTCACCAGGTCGACGGGATCGACGGCGATGGCGCCGCGGGTGCGCTCGGGCTGTGGGTGGTCACGGTCGAACCGGACGACGTCGGCCTCCAGCCCGCCGGCGGCGCCGTCGGTCCGGTCGGTCCCGTCGGTCCCGTCGGTGAACGGCAGCGGGAAGCCCTCGATGACGGTGGTGTCGTGGGGGCGGCCGGCGGGCCAGGCGGTGAGACGGGCAGCGCCGTGCTCCCACGTGGGCACCTCGATCCGGGCGAGCCGGACGTCGAGCCCGGCTGCCCTCATCTCGTCGGCCACCCAGCGCTCGACGGCGTGGCCGGCGGCGCTGCCGGGCCGGCGGATGCCGAAGGCGCAGGCCTCCTCGACCCAGGCCACCAGCCGGTCCTCGGGGGGCAGAGCGGCGAGGACGTCGTCGATCGGGCTGGTTCGCTCGCTGCGCTCGCTCACGCCGGTCAGCAACCGGTGCTGTCGGTGGCGGCGCGCACCCGGTGGAGGATGGCCGAGGTGGGGGTGATCAGCAGTGTGTCGCCGTCGGCCGACGGGGCGGCGGTGCCGTCGACCAGGAGGCTGTGCTTCGGGTCGCCCTCGTCGGTGGGCCACAGCAGGGTGACCTCGGGGTGGGCGGCGATGTTGGCCGTGGTCCGGCGGCCGGCCCCGACGACGATGGTCCCGTCGGCGCTGGGGTCCGGGGCCACCGACACCACGTGGGGTCGCTCGTCCCGGATGGTGACGAGGTAGGCCTGGCCCGTCCGGGTGGCCACCTTCGCCGGCAGGTCGTCCAGCTCGACGGCGATGCTCATGGCCCGATCCTCGCGCCTCGGCCCCCGACCACGCCGGTAGCGCTTCCTGCGCGGTGGTGGACCACGGGCGGGGCACCACCGCGCAGGAACGTCCGCCGCACCGTTCCGGCGCGGTGTTGAGCCACAGGCGGCGCACCACCGCGCAGGAACCCCCGACCACGCCGGTAGCGCTTCCTGCGCGGTGGTGGACCACAGGCGGCGCACCACCGCGCGGGAAGGTCGACCGGCGCGGCCTACGGGGTGGTGGCCAGGGCGTGCTGGGCGGCGGTGGCGGCGGTGGTCTCGATGCCCTGGTGCCACTGGGCCCGGGCGGGGTCGCGATCGGCGGGGTCGGTGCCGGTGAGGGTCACGACGAGGCGGGCGCCGTGGCCGGTGCCCTCGACGAAGTGGAACCGGACGGTGGCGCCAGGCTCGGCCGCCGAGCAGTCGTAGGCCAGCACCTCGCCCGGGACCACCTCGGTCACGGTGCCGAGCACGTGGTCGGGGGCGGCCCACGGCGTGAACGGCTCGCCCACGGCGGGGGCGACCCGCTGCTCGCCGGTGGCCTGGTCGACGCCGAGCAGGAGGTCCCACACCTCGGCCGGCGGCACCACCATCTGGCGCTCGAACACGATGCGCCAGGTCCCGTCGTCGGCGACGGTGTCCTCGGCCGGGGCGTCGAGCCCGAAGATGGCCACCAGCTCCTCGTGGCGGGCGATCGCCTTCGTCGGCTCGGGGAGGGGCTCGCCCGCCAGGTGGGCGGCCAGGCCCCAGTCGCACTCGCCCCAGCCGGCGCCGAAGCTGGCGGCCCCGGCCCGGTCGTCGAAGGTGTGGAGCAGGACCATCTCGGTGCCGTCGCCCACCGGCGCCAGCTCGAAGCGCACGTGGTCGGTGTCCCAGGTGAAGCCGAGCAGGCGGGGCGGCTCGCAGTCGGTGACCACCCCGGTGAGCTCCGGCATCCCCTCCATCGGCGCCCCGAACCGGACCTCGGCGCCGACCCGCGGCTCCAGCTCGACGGTGGCGGGGAACCAGACCTTCAGGTGCTCGGGCTCGCTGACGGCCCGCCACACCTTCTCGATCGGGTGCGGGTAGCGGCGCTCGAGCCGGACGCTCCAGCGGTCGGGGCCGGCGGGGGCAAAGGTGTCGGGGGCGGGGGCGTCGGTCATCGGGTCTCCTCCGGAGGGTCGGCGGACGGGTCGTCCATGGTGTCGAGGTGGGCCCCGAGGGCGTCGAGCCGGTCGTCCCACATCCAGCGGTAGGGCTCGAGCCAGGCGTCGAGGGCGGCCAGCGGCTCGGGGCGGAGCCGGTAGCGGCGCCGGGGCCCCTCGACCTCCACCGCCACCAGCCCGGCCTCACGCAGCACGCGGAGGTGCTTGGAGGTGGCCGGCTGGGCCAGCCCCACCGCCTCGGCCAGCTCGCCCACCAGGTGGGGGCGCTGGCGGAGCCGGTCGAGGATGGCCCGGCGGTGGGGCTCGTGCAGCACGTCCAGCGCCGTCGGGATCATGTCCTTCACCATGCCTTCTGAGGCATATTCCTGTCAAGGCATGGAGTCGTTCTGTGGGCGGAAAGCCACCGGTCCGGTGGTTCTCCGCCCACGGAACGACTGGCCCGGCAAGCCTTACCGGTGGTAACAATGGGGGATGAAGGACTTCAGGGACAGGGTGGCGGCCATCACCGGGGCGGCGTCGGGGATCGGCCGCAGCCTCAGCCTCGAGCTGGCCCGCCGGGGGGCGCACCTGGCCCTGTCCGACGTCGACGAGGCCGGCCTGGCCGAGACCGAGCTGCGCGCCAAGCGGCTCGGCGTCGAGGTCACCACCGCTCGCGTCGACGTCGCCGACCGGGCCGCCGTCGAGGCCTGGGCCGACCAGGTCGTCTCGGACCACGGCCGGGTGAACCTCATCGCCAACAACGCCGGCGTGGCCGTGGGCGCCACCGTCGAGGGGACCAGCTACGAGGACTTCGAGTGGCTGATGGGCATCAACTTCTGGGGCGTGGTCTACGGCACCAAGGCCTTCCTCCCCCACCTCAAGACGGCGGGCGAGGGCCACGTCGTCAACATCTCCAGCATCTTCGGGCTGATGGGCATCCCGTCGCAGTCGGCCTACAACGCGGCCAAGTTCGCCGTCCGGGGCTTCACCGAGGCCCTCCGCATGGAGCTCGACATCGAGCGGTGCGGCGTCTCGGCCACGTCGATCCATCCCGGTGGGATCAAGACCAACATCGCCCGCAACGCCCGCATCGGTGGCGGCCTCGACGAGATCGGCCAGGACCCCGACGCCGCGCGCCGCGACTTCGAGAAGCTGTTCATCACCAGCCCCGACAAGGCGGCCCGCCAGATCGTCCGGGCCGTCCAGCTCGACAAGCGGCGGGCCCTCGTCGGGCCCGACGCCAAGGCCTTCGACGTCCTGGCGAAGCTGCCGCCGGGCATCAACCAGCGTCTCGTCGCCCGCGGCGCCCGCCGCGGCCTCTAGTCCTCAGCCGAACTCGGTGGGGTAGACGACCGCATTCGGGCACCTATCCCACCGAGTTCGCAGGGCGAGCGCTAGCGCGGGCCGGTGTAGAGGGCTCGGGCTCGGTAGCGGAGGCGGTGGCGCGACTCCTCGCGGGCGTGGGCGACCCAGCCGGCGGTGCGGGCCACGGCGAACACGACCTCGGCCGACCCGGTGACCAGCCCGCCGGCGTCGAGCACGGCGCCCAGGGCCAGGTCGGCGTTGAGGGGCGCCAGGCGGCGGCGGCGCAGCTCGGCCACCACCGCGTCGACGACCGCGCGCCGGCGGGGTGAGGCCACGCCCTCGAGGCGGCCGAGGAGCAGGGCGGTGCGCGGATCGACCTCCTCGTAGACGGTGTGGCCGACCCCGGGCACCCACCCACCCCTGGTGGTGGCGGCGTCGATGGCGGCCACCGCACCCCGGCGGCGGGCGTCGACCAGCATGGCCCGCACCGGCTCGGCGGCGGCCCCGTGCAGCGGCCCCGACAGGGTCGCCAGCCCGGCGAGGAGGGCGGCCTCGAGCCCGGCCCCGGTCGAGGTGGCCACCCGCACACCGAGGGTCGAGGTGGCCAGCTCGTGGTCGGCCAGGGCGACGAGCGTGGCGTCGAGCAGGGCGACACCGGCGGGACGGGCCGGCCGGGGGCTGACGCGCGCCCACAGCTGGGCCGCCACCGACCCCCGGCGGGCCCCGGTCGGTGCCGGGCCGATCACGGGCAGGGCTGCCACCAGGGTGGCGATGGTGGCGCGGGCCGCCTCGGGGCCGCGGGGGTCGCCGTCGGCCGGGGTCGGAGCGGGCCCGGCGCCGATGGCGGCGAGGGCCACCCGCAGCCGGGCGCCGGGGGCGATGTCGTCGGGCAGCCCGGTCTGTGCCGCCACCGCGGCCCGCACCCGCTCAGGGTCGGGCGTCCACGGACGCTCGGGCTCGCCCCGGTCGATCCCGGTCCACAGCCAGGCCGCGGTGCGCTCGAAGCTCCAACGCCCGACCAGGTCCTCGATGGCGACGCCCCGGTACGACAGCCGGCCCTGGCGCTCGATCCGGGTGATCTCGGTGTCGATGGTGACCTCGAACCGGCCGGGGCGCCGACCCCGCGCCGTGCGCTGGGCCAGGGTCGCCACCTGCTCGGGGTCGTAGCGGCTGCGCCCGTCGTGGGTGACCGACGCCAGGAGCCCCCGGCTGACGTAGGCGTACAGCGTCTGGGGTCGCACGCCCAGCCGCTCGCACGCCTGCCGGCTCGTGAGCCACCGGTCGACCGGCACCGTCGTCACCCCACCACCATATTGATCTGGTCAACGTTGACCATCTGGAGAACGGGGAGGAGGGTGGCGGCATGAGTGCAGACCTCGACGCCCTGTCCGATCTCTGGCGCTGGTTCGCCGACGAGGGCTTCCTCGACTCGCCGCTGTACACGGCCATCGCCGCCGGGGTTGCCGACGACCGCGAGCTGATCGAGCTCACCGTCGCCGCCGGGACCGCCCACGCCCAGTTCCCCAACGTCTTGATGGCCGCGGTCCACGAGCAGGTGCTGCTGGGCGCCGCGCCCGACCTGGCCGAGCACTACACCGGCCGGGCCACCGGCGACCCCTTCCCGGCGTTCCGGGCCACCGCCCTGTCCTCGCGCGACACCCTCCTGCCCCGCATGGCCAGCCAGTTCACCAACACCAACGAGGTCGGGCGCAGCGCCCTGATCGCCCCGGCCCTCGCCCACGTCGCCGCCGGTTGGGACGACGGGTGGGGGCTCGTCGAGGCGGGCGCCAGTGCTGGCCTCAACCTCCACTACGACCGCTTCCACCTCGACTACGGCGAGGCCGGCTCGCTCGGCGACCCGGACTCGCTGGTGCACGTCCAGTGCTCCGACCGCACCGGCGCCCTGGTCGTCCCGGCGGCGATGCCGGCTCCGGTCGAGCGGGTCGGGCTCGACCAGAACCCGATCGACCTCTCCGACGACGCCGCCCGGCTGTGGCTGCTGGCCTGCACCTGGCCCGACACCGACCGCCTCAGCCGCACCGCCGCCGCCCACGAGCTGGTCGCCGGCGACCCGCCCCGGCTCGTGACCGGCGACATGGTCGACGACCTGCCCGCCCTCCTCGACGCCACCGCACCCGGCCTCCCGATCGTGGTCCTCACCACCTGGGCCGTCGGCTACCTGGCCCCCGACCGGCGCACGGAGCTCGGCGCCGCCCTGGCCGCGGCGTCGACGGCGCGGCCGGTGGTGTGGGTGAGCGGCGAGGGGCCGGGCACGGCGCCGCTGGGCGAGGTCGACCTCGGGCCCACCGCCGACGGGTCCACGCCCAGCGTGCTCGGCGCCGTGACCTACACCGACGGCCGCCCGGCGGGCTCGGAGGTGCTGGCCGTGTGCCACCCCCACGGCCGCTGGATCGACTGGCGGGCCGGGGTCGCCTCGGACGGCCGTGGTTGAGACGGGCGCCGAGCGGTAGGGGCGGTCGGCACCACCACGCCACCACAGGAGGCACTCCCATGGCCATCATCGGCTTCATCGTGTTCGGGCTCTTCGTCGGCGTCATCGCCCGGCTGCTCGTCCCCGGCCACAACCGCATCAGCCTGCTGATGACCCTCGCCCTCGGCTGCGTGGGCTCCGTCATCGGCGGCGTCGTCGCCAACGCCCTCGGCACCGGTGACATGTGGGAGCTCAACTTCCTCGGCGCCGTGGTGGCCATCGTCTCGGCCGCCGTCCTCGTCGCCGCCGTGACCGCCGGGTCCGGCTCCCGGCGCTCCTCGCTCGGCCACTGACGCCCGGACCGCCGACTCTCGAGTCGCCGACGGTCAGCCCGCTCAGCCCGCTCAGCCCTCGACGGTGAGCTCGGCGACCATCCCCTCGACGAAGTGCGGCGGGCCACCTTCCACGGCGGGGGGCCCGCCCTGGGCGGCGGCGGCCGCGTCCAGGTACTCCTGCGGGTCGACACCGGTGGGGATCGTGCAGATCAGGGCGTAGCGCCCCGGCTCGGTCAGGGTGCCGTCGCCCACCACCGCGCCGGGGACGGACCCACCCGGGGAGGCGACGATCACGGCGGCGGGTGGGCCGCCGCCCAGCAGGGCGCCGATGCCGGCCGGGTCGGCCACGATCTCGTGGACCTCGCCGGTCGACTCGTTGGTGAAGGCCAGCTCGGTGCCGGCGGCGATCGACTCGGGGACGCCCTCGAAGGCGTAGTCGACACCGGTGATCGCCACCTCGTCCGCTCCCGGCTCGGCGGCCGTCGTCTCGGTCGTCTCGGACCCGCTCGTCTCGCTCTCGGCCTCGCTCGACGGGGCCTCGGTCGACGAGGTGTCGGACGTCGCCGATCCGTCGTCGTCGTCGCCACAGGCGACCAGGGGGAGCAGCAGGGCGACGGCCAGCCCCGCCGCGAGGCGGTGGGTCGGGCGCGGGGAGACGGGGCGTGCGGACATGGCCGTCATGAGACCGGAGCGCCGTCACCCCCGCATCGCTCGGACGACGGATTCGAGGGGTGATCAGCGGAGGATCGACCGGGCGGGAGAGAATGACGCCCCATCCCCTCCCGCGGAGGTCACCGTGCTCGGCTTCATCGTCTTCGGCCTCGTCGTCGGCGCCATCGCCCGCCTCATCGCCCCCGGCCGCCACCCACTGGGCCTCCTCATGACCCTCGCCATCGGCCTGGTCGGCTCGATCATCGGGGGCATCGTCGCCAACTCCCTCGGCACCGGCGACATCCTCGAGCTCAACGTCCTGGGCTCGGTCGTGGCCATCGCCTCGGCGGCCGTCCTCGTCGGGGTCGTCTCGGCCGGCACCAGCCGCCGCCCCGCCCGCCGCTGAGCCTCAAGGGCCGGTGACCGGCCACGACGAGGGCGATGTCGTCGCCACCCGACCGGCGCCCCGTCCACCCGAACGGGTGAGCTGTGGGGCGCGAGGCGGGCGTGGAGGTGAACCCGTCCGGCCCACCCGTATAGGTTCAGGCGGTCCCCCGACCTCTTCGAGAAGACCCGCGATGACCCTGAAGATCACCGTCGACGACCTCCGGCCCGACCTGGTGCTCATCGCCCTCGACGGTGCCGTCGACGCGGCGTCGGCCGGCGAGGTCAAGGCCGCCCTCGAGCCCTTCACGACCCGCACCGGTGTGATCGTGGTGCTCGACATGGGCGCCCTGACCTTCATCGACTCGGCCGGTCTCGGTGCCCTGATCGGGGCCCAGCGCCGGCTCCGCGAGCTCGACAGCGAGCTGCGTCTCACCCGGGTGCCCTCGCACGTGGAGAAGATCCTCCACATCACCGCCCTCGACCAGGCGCTGCCGATCCACTCGGTCGAGGGTGACGCCGACGACGTCTAGCCCCGTGCCCGGATCTCGGGCGCGGTCGTGCTGAGCCCGCTGGAGGCGCTGGCGGTCGTCGCCGCCGGCGCGGGCGCCGGTGGGGTCAACGCCGTCATCGGCTCGGGCAGCCTGATCACCTTCCCCACGCTGGTGGCGGTGGGCTACCCGGTGGTGACGGCCAACGTCTCCAACAACATCGGCCTGGTGCCCGGCTCGGTCGCCGGGGCGCTCGGCTACCGGGAGGAGCTCGAGGGCCAGGGCGGGCGGGCCCGGAAGCTGGCGGTGGCCTCGGGCTCGGGCGGGCTGACGGGGGCGATCCTCCTGCTCACCCTGTCGTCGGACGTGTTCGACGCCGTCATCCCCGTCCTCGTCCTGCTGGCCTGCCTGCTCATGGCGCTCCAGCCCCGGCTGGCGGCGCGCATCGCTGAGCGGCGGGCCGACGACGCTCCCGACGTGGGCCTCGCCCCGATGGCCATCGCCTTCGCCGCCGGCATCTACGGCGGCTACTTCGGGGCCGCCCAGGGCGTGATCCTGCTGGCCATGCTGGCCGTGTTCGTCCCCGACGACCTCCAGCGCTCGAACGCCCTCAAGAACGTCCTGGCCGGCACGGTGAACGCCATCGCCGCCGTGATCTTCATCGTCTTCGCCGACGTGGCGTGGGAAGCGGTGGCCCTCGTGGCCGTCGGGGCCGTGATCGGCGGTGTGGTCGGTGCCCGGGTCGGGCGCAAGATCCCACCCGTCGCCCTGCGCGCCGCG
>DATHEV010000765.1:0-3947 GCA_035318405.1 Iamia sp. | reverse complement strand
GGCGTCGATCGACTCGAGCCCGTCCTTCACCAGCCGGTCGAGGCCGTGCTTGCCGTCGGCGACGCCCTCGGGCGTCGGCTCGTCCCCGAACCAGAACTGGCGCAGCCACGGCTCCCGCTCGAGCGAGGCGGCCGCGATCTGGTCGAGCTCGTCCTCCATGCGGGCCGTGTAGGCGTAGTCGACCAGGTCGGTGAAGTGCTCCTCCAGCAGCTTGATCACGGCGAACGCGGTCCACGACGGGACCAGGGCGGTGCCCTTCTTCCACACGTAGCCGCGGTCCTGGATGACCTGCATGATCGAGGCGTAGGTCGAGGGCCGGCCGATGCCGAGCTCCTCCAGCCGCTTCACCAGCGAGGCCTCGGTGTAGCGGGCCGGAGCCGAGGTGCTGTGGCCCAGGGCCTCGACCTCGGTGGCGGTGAGGGTCTGGCCCTCGGTCAGCGCCGGCAGCAGGCTCTCGCGGTCGTCGAGCTGGGCGTCGGGATCGTCGGCCCCCTCGACGTAGGCCCGCATGTAGCCGGGGAAGGTGATGGTGCGGCCCGAGGCCGACCACTCCGTGGGCGTGGGGGCGGGCCGGCCGGTCTCGGTGGCGTCGGCGCCGAGCCGGACGGACAGGGTCCGGCCGCGGGCGTCGGCCATCTGACAGGCGATGGTCCGCTTCCAGACCAGGTCGTAGAGCGCGAGCGAGTCGCCCCGCAGCTCGCCCCGCAGAGAGTCGGGGGTGCGGAAGGTCTCGCCCGCCGGGCGGATGGCCTCGTGGGCCTCCTGCGCGTTCTTGACCTTGCGGCTGTAGGTCCGGGGCGCGTCGGGCAGGTAGTCGTTCCCGTACATCTGGCGGATCTGGCTGCGCGCCGCGTTGATCGCCGTCTCCGACAGGTTGATGCTGTCGGTCCGCATGTAGGTGATGTAGCCACCCTGGTAGAGCTCCTGGGCGACCCGCATCACCCCCGCGGCCGTCATGCGCAGCTTGCGCCCGCCCTCCTGCTGGAGGGTCGAGGTCATGAACGGCGGCTTCGGGCGGGAGGTGAAGGGCTTCTCCTCCACGCTGGTGACCGTGAACGTGGCCCCACCGAGGCCGTCGCGCAGCGCCTCGGCCCGCGGCTGGTCGAGGACGACCACGCCGGCGCGGGTGGTGGTGCCGGTGGCGTCGAAGTCACGGCCCTGGGCGATGCGGCTGCCGTCGACGCCGATCAGGCCGGAGGTGAAGGCCGGATCGGTGGCGAAGGCGGCGGTGAGGTCCCAGTAGCCGGCCGAGACGAACGCCATGCGCTCCCGCTCGCGCTCGACGACCAGCCGCACGGCCGGGCTCTGGACCCGACCGGCCGAGAGGCCCTGGTTGACCTTGCGCCACAGGACGCTCGACACCGGGTAGCCGAAGAGGCGGTCGACGATGCGCCGCGACTCCTGGGCGTTGACCAGCCCCATGTCGATCTCGCGCCACTCGTCGACGGCCCGCTCGATGGCCGGCCGGGTGATCTCGTGGAACACCATCCGCTTGACCGGGATCGTCGGCTTGAGCTCCTCGAGCAGGTGCCAGGAGATGGCCTCGCCCTCGCGATCCTCATCGGTTGCGAGGAAGAGCTCGTCCACGCCCTTCAGCAGCGACTTGAGCCGCCGGATGACGTCCTTCTTGTTGGCGTGGACCTCGTAGGTGGGGTGGAAGTCGCCCTCGACGTCGACCCCGAGACCCTTCTGGGGGAGGTCACGGATGTGGCCGACGGAACTCTCGACGACGTAGTCGTCACCGAGGATCCCCTCGATGGTGCGCGCCTTTGCGGGCGACTCGACGATCACGAGCGATCTGGCCATACGGGCGGAAGGGTACGGGCGCGCCACGCCGTCCTGTCAAGCACGGACTGTGGTCGGTGGCGCACCAGACCCTCGATCGGGGTCGCCCGTCGACTAGGAATCGGCCATGCCGGCCCCCCGTCCGCACCCCGACGAGATCGTGGTCGAGATCCCGGCGAGCGTGCGACGACGTCACGAGATCCGCATGCTGGCACTCTTCGTCGTGGCCGCCGTGCCGGTGGGCGTCATCGTCTGGCTCCTCGTCTCGCCGGCCGTCGCCGCCCTCTACATGGTGGCCCAGACCCTCTTCCTGTGGTTCGGGCTGCGCCGCCGTCACTCCCCCGTCCTGCGGCTCTCGCCCGACGGGCTGTCCTACGAGCCCGGCCGCTTCCACATCCGCTGTGCGTGGGCCGACGTCGACGCCCTGGGCGAGGTCGACCTCCCCGACGGGCGGGTCGAGGCCCTCGTCCTGGCCGAGGGCCACCTGCACTGGGCCGTCGACCCGCAGACCAAGCGCCAGGTCCAGGCCCGGGGCTGGGACCGCATCATCCCGATCGGGACGTTCGAGCCCGAGTGGGAGTGGGGCCGCATCGGCCAGGCCTTCCGCGACTGGGCCCCCTGGGTCTTCGAGCTCCCCGAACCCGAGCTGTAGGCCCCGCGGTCCCACGAGGTGCCAGGCACCATGTGGGCGCGCCGTCCCCGGCTCACCGTCCGAGTCGTCCCACATGGTGCCTGGCACCTCGTGGGCGGGGGTCAGTCCTCCGGGCGGGGTGTCCGGCGCTGCACCGAGTGACCGGGGGTCAGTCCTCCGGGCGGGGTGTCCGGCGCTGCTGCTTCTTCTCGGAGGTCTCGCGCTTGGACTTCAGCCGACGTTCCTTGGAGCCGCGGCTGGGCTTCGTCTTCACCCTCCGCCGGGGTGGGATCAGGGCCTCGCGCAGGCTGTCGGCCAGCCGGGCGCGGGCGATGTCGCGGTTGCGGGCCTGGCTGCGCTCGTCGTCGGCGACCACCCGCAGCTCGGCGCCCAGCCGGGCGATGACCCGCCGCTTCTGCTCGGGCCGGAGCACCGAGCTGTGCTCGACCGAGAACCGCAGCTCGACCCGGGTGGCCGCCTTGTTGGCGTGCTGGCCCCCGGGCCCACCGGACGGGCTGAACGTCTCGACCAGCTCCCAGCCGGGGATCACCAGGCCGTTGCCCACGGGCAGGTCGTCGGCCACCGCCTAGGTGCTGACCGGGGCCTCGGCGTCGAGGACCACCCGGACCCGCGTCCCCTCGGGGCCCGAGGTGATCTCGGCCTCGTCGGACAGGGCCCGGATCAGGGGGATGCCGAGCCCCCGCTCGATGCGCAGGCGGGACGGGTCGGTGACGGCGGGCAGGGCGTCGAGGTCGTCGGGGTCGAAGCCCCCGCCCTCGTCGGCGATGATCACCTCGACCCGTGACGAGCTGAGGTGGCACTCGATGGCGATGGTCGAGTCGAGGGCGGCGGGGTCGATGCCCTGATCGTGGGCCCGGACCCGCAGCGCCTCGATGGCGTTGGTGCACGCCTCGGACACGATGACCCGGAGGTCGTCGACCCGCTCGTCGTCGAGCAGGGGGTCGATGCGGGCGGTACCGGCGATGACCATGCGCACCAGCGCCAGGTACTCGGGCTGCGCCGGGACGCGCAGGTGGACCACGTCGTCCTTCACCTCGCCCCTCCGCACGGTGTCGCTTCGCCCCCTGGTCGGTTCATGTGAGCGAGCATCGAGGTCAGGCGGAGACGGTGGCCTCGTCGACGCTGCGATGGATGGCGAACACCTTGGTCAGCCCCGTGATCTCGAAGACCTTGAGGATCCGGGGACCGGTGCACACCAGAGCCAGGTCGCCCTCGTTGGTGCGCACGCGCTTGAGCGCACCCACCAGGACACCGAGACCCGTGGAGTCGATGAAGTCGACCTTCTCGAGGTCGACGACGATCCGGGTCCGGCCCTCGCCGACCAGACCGACCAGCCTCTCCCGCAAGCGGGGGGCCGTGGCCACGTCGACCTCTCCCGAGACCGCCAGGACGGCCCAGCCGTCCCGCTCGGTGAGCTCCAACCCGAGTTCGATCACGTCACCCTCCTCAGATGCCGTCCGGCCACCGCTTGGCCCGTCCCCGCACGGTACACCGCGGCACGGTCCCTCCC
>DATHEV010000764.1:0-7727 GCA_035318405.1 Iamia sp. | reverse complement strand
CACCCACCCCAAAATCGCGAGCACCAACAGGCCGATTGCTCAGCAGTCTCCTAGCCCATGCGCCCCACTGCCGTCGCTGTCGCCATCACCCTGGTGGCCGGCGCCGCGGTGGTGATGCCGGCGCCGGTCGCGTCCGCCGTTCCGGTCCCGGTGCAGGCGCCGGCCGACGACGACCGGGCCGCGTGCGGGCCGACGCCGTTCACCGCCGGGTTCGCCGCCGCCCTCCGGTCCCGCTGGCCGGGCCAGCGCTTCAGCGCCGCCGTCCACGACCGCCGCACCGGCTGCTCATACGACTACCGCGCCGACCTGCGCCTCACCACGGCGAGCGTGCTCAAGGCCGAGATCCTGGCCGGCATCCTGCTGCGGGCCCAGGCCGAGGGCCGGGGGCTCACCCAGTGGGAGAAGAACAACATCGGCCCGATGATCGCCCGCTCGGCCGATCCCGAGGCCAATGCCCTGTGGTCGTCGCTGGGCGGCATCGCCGGGATGGAGCGGGTCGACGCCGCCTTCGGCCTCACCCAGACCGACCAGAACAGCCCCTGGGGCATCACCACCACCTCGGCCCGCGACCGCACCCGGCTGATGCGCCTGCTGGTGAACGGCGACGGCGGCCCGCTGGGCGCGGCCTATCGGGCCACCGCCCGCTCGTACCTCCTCTCGGTGGTGCCGTCGCAGCGGTGGGGCATCACCGCGGGTGTCCCCCCGGGCAGCAGCGTCCCGCTGAAGAACGGCTTCTTCAGCTCGCAGTGCTGCCGGTGGCGGCTCAACTCGTCGGGCGTCGTCGAGATCGGCGCCGGCTACGTCGTGACGATCCTCACCGACCGGTGGCCGAACGAGGCGGCCGGCATCCAGGGCAACGAGTTCGTGGCCCGGGCGATCAACGCCCGGTTGGCGGGGCCGTTCGCTCCCTTCGCCTCGCCGGCCGCCTTCGTCGACCGGCAGTACGCCGACATCGTCGGGCGCACGCCGACCTTCGCCGAGCTGTCGCGGACCACCGAGGCCATCGGGTTCTCGACCGGGCGGGCGCCGGCGGTGGTCGAGTCGCTTCTCGGCTCGCCGTCGTACGCCAACCTGGGCCCGCCGCTGCTGCGGATCTACCTCGGCGCCCTGGGCCGGATGCCGACGGCCGTCCAGTTCGCCCACCGGATGTGGCAGCTCCGCACCGGGCGGGAGACGCTCCGGTCGATCGCCGACGAGGCGGGCTGGTCGGCCGATGTGACGGGGGGCCAACGTCTCACCAACGAGGAGTTCGTCGACCGGGTCGTCACCCGCATCATGGGGTGGCCACCGGATCAGGCCAGCGTCGACTACTGGGCCGGGCGGTTGAGCTCCTCGGCGTCGACCATCCGGGGCGACGTCATCCGGGCCTACACCGAGTCGGACGAGAGTCGCTGGCGCCGGGCGCACCCGGTCGCCATCGCGTCGGTCCACCTCACCCTGTTGGGCCGCGCCCCGGATGCAGCGGCCGTGGCCCGGTGGGAGCAGCGCTTCGCCGACGGCGCGTCGCTGGGCGATCTGATCGGGACGATCTACCGGTCGTCCGAATACCGCGCCCGGGTGACCTGAGCGTTCTGTCAACCCTGGTGCACCGCCACGGTGCACGGCCGTTGACAGAACGGCTCAGCCGGCGAGGCTGACGCCGAGGCCGGAGGCGCGCAGGGCGGCGTAGCCGGGCTTGATCCGCTCGTTGATGATGCGGAGGCGCTTGTCGAAGGGCCAGAACGCCGACTTCATGGCGTTGAGGGTGAGCCACTCGAGGTCGTCCCAGCCGTAGCCGAAGGCTTCGACCAGGTGGTGCATCTCCTCGCTCATCGACGTGCCGCTCATCAGCCGGTTGTCGGTGTTGACCGTGACCCGGAAGCGCAGACGGCGGAGGAGCCCGATCGGGTGCTCGGCGATGGTGTCGCACACGCCGGTGTTGACGTTCGACGTGGGGCACATCTCCAGCGGCACCCGGCGGTCACGCACGAAGCTCGCCAGCCGGCCGAGCTGCACCCCGCCCTCGGGGAGGACGGTGATGTCGTCGATGATGCGGACGCCGTGACCCAGGCGCTCGGCCCCGCAGATCTGCACCGCCTCCCAGATCGACGGCAGCCCGAAGGCCTCGCCGGCGTGGATGGTGATGTGGAAGTTGTCCTCGGCGACGGTGCGGAAGGCGTCGAGGTGGCGGGTGGGCGGGTTGCCGGCCTCGCTGCCGGCGATGTCGAACCCGACGACCCCCGCGTCGCGGTGGCGGAGGGCGGCCTCGGCCACCTCCTTGGAGTTGGCGGCGTGGCGCATGGCCGTGACCAGCAGCCCGATCTCGATGCGCCCGTCCGCGGTGCCGAGGCGGAAGCCCTCGAGCATGGCCAGGATGACCTCGTCGAGGGTGAGGCCCCGCTCCAGGCACAGCTCGGGGGCCATGCGGACCTCGGCGTAGACGACGCCGTCGTCGGCCAGATCCTGGGCGCACTCGGCGGCCACCCGGACGATGGCGTCGTGCTCCTGCATCACGCCGACGGTGTGCTCGAACGTGTCGAGGTAGAGGACCAGGTCGCGCCGGTTGGCGCCCTCGGTGAACCAGCGGCCCAGCTCGTCGACGTCGGTGGTGGGCAGGCCCTCGTAGCCGTACTCGGCGGCCAGGTCGATGACCGTCTGGGGCCGCAGCCCGCCGTCGAGGTGGTCGTGCAGCAGGACCTTCGGTGCCCGGCGGATCTGGTCGAAGGTGGGGCGCTCGTCCATCCCCCGAGGGTACGGGTTCTGCGACATCTTGGGGGCGGTGACATAGGGCGCCGGTCGCCCGTGTGGGGCATCCTTGGGCCGGGCGGCGGCCACCGTGTCGGCGAGGGAGGCTCACCATGGGCGAGGTCTGCGGTCACGAGGTTGCACCGGGGGCCCGCTTCTGCGGTACCTGCGGCGCCGAGGTTCGGGCCGAGACGGCCGCCGATCCGGAGGACGTCAGCCCGTCGACGCCCTGGCCCACAGGGCCGCGCCGCGTCGGCCGACCGGTGTCGACCGACAAGACGCCGACGGTGGCCATCGGTCTCACGACACCCTTCGCCCCGACGCCCGCGGCGTCCCCGTCGGCTGTCGGATCTGCGCTGGCCGGGTCAGTGCCTCCGCCGTCGGCGCTGCCACCGTCTTCGTCGCCCGGGCTCGGCATGGGTGGAGCGGGGCCGGTGCCGCCGCTGTCCGCCGTCGACCGTCGGACGCCGCTGATCCTCGGTGGGCTCGTCCTGGTCCTGGTCGTCGCCGTGCTGGCGCTGTCGTTCAAGATCCTGGGGTCGCCCCAGGACGACCCGCCCGCGGACCGGGTCGTGTCCGCCACCTCGACCGCGGCTGACGAGGAGGCGGGAGCAGGATCCGGCTCGACGGCGGCCACGGTTCCCTCGAGCACCGACGCCCCGCCCGAGGCGACAGCGCCGGTGGTTGTCTCGCCTCCGAGCAGCTCGTCGTCACCGGCCACCGCGCCCGCCGTCGCTCTCGCTGACGAGCTCGTGGCCGTCCTCGATGGTTACGTTGCCGCGCTCGACGCCGGCGACATCGAGTCGGCCTACGCCTACGTCGCCCCGTCGTTGCGCAGACAGGACGGGTGGGATCTCGACAGGTTCTCCACCTTCTGGACGGAGTCGGTGGTCGGGGCGGTCGTCGTCAGTGTGGACGACGTGTCCCCGTCCAGCGGTGCGGTCGAGGCGACGATCGACTACTTCCTGCCCGACGGAGCCACCTCACGCGAGGACGTGGTGGCCACCTTTGCGTCGGCAGGCGATGCCGGAGTGCTCGTCATGGTCGACTACGAGGTCATCGACACCGAGCGCATCGGCTGAGGAGTCCGGGGATCGACCTCGCTGTCACACCGGCGTGGGAGGATCGGTCCCATGGCCTTCGGACAGCAGGCAGGACCCCCAGCGACGCACCGCCAGGTGCAGGAGCTCCTCGCCCTCGTGGAGGCGGCCGGTCACGAGGGGTTCCGCGGTGCCCGCCACCCGCTCGGGCTCAGCCAGCGCCAGGCCGCCGGCAAGTTCACCCGGGACGAGGCCCAGGCGCTCATCGACCGGCTGGCGGCCGCCGCCGACGGCGGTGTCATCGCCGAGCCCGTGGAGGAGCGGGTCACCGCCGCCGACCGCAAGCGGGCCACGCTGGCCGACCAGCTCCGCAAGGTCCCCGACGACCTCCTCGCCGCCGAGCTCCAACGTCGCGGCTTCGCCGTCATCCAGCCCTAGCGGTCGCTCCAGTCGTGTTCGGTCGCCTGGGCGGTGGTCGCCAGGCGGGTGTGGACCCAGCGGACCAGCTCCTCGGAGGAGGCCCGGATCTCGACTCCGTAGTCGCAGAACCTCGTCCCCGGCACCGGGGTGATGCGGCGGATGGCGACCGCGCCCACGATGCCGTCGACGTCGATGTGGATCACGGCGCGGACGGAGAGGTCGTTCGTCGCCGGGGCCCGGATCTGCAGCCCGCTGACCGACACGTCGAGCAGGGCGCCCGACTCCACCTTGCGGCGACCCCGCCGACCGCCCTTGCGCCCCTGGTCGGGCGGCGGCACGCGCCAGAGCACGGGGATGGCGTCGATGTCCACCCGATCACCGATCCGTCGCTCGTAGGCGCTGCCCATCACCGCTCCCATCGGCCGTCAGTGCCCAACCATGACCATCCCGCCCCGCACCCCCTCCGGGCGTCCTACCGGGACCGGCGACCCGCTCGCTCCCCGAACGCGTCCAGCGCGTCGAGGACCTCGGTCGCGGCCCACACCCGATGCCGGAGGTTCCCGCCGACCTGCCGGAGGATCCCGGCATCGACGAGCGTCGCGATGGCGCCGTTCGCCGACGGAGCGCTGACCTCCAGCTCGCGCTGGAGGAGGGCGCTGTCGAGGACCGGATGGGCGATCAGCACCGCCGGTGCCCGAGCCGCGGTCGATCCCTGTCGGGCCCCGATCCGCTCGGCCCACTCGGCCGCGACGTCCTCGAGATCGCGCACGAGCCGGCGGCCGTTCTCGACGGCGGCGAAGGAGGCATCGGCGACGCGCTCCACGATCTCCTCGCTGCGACCCTCGCGGTACGCGGTCAGGGCGTCGAAGTAGCGGTGGGTGTCGACCAGGAGGCCCGCCGAGATCGGCACCGTCACCGACCGAGCGAGTCCCTTCGCCCGGAGCAGGGCGTGGACCAGCGAGCGCCCGGTGCGCCCGTTGCCGTCGGGGAAGGGGTGGATGGTCTCGAACTGCGCGTGGGCGATGGCGATCTGGGCGAGGACGGGGAGATCCTCCCGGGCGATGAAGCCGACGAGGTCGCGCATCGCCTCGGGGACACGGTCGTGATGGGGCGGGATGAAGTCGGCTCCGTGGGGTCCGTACTGCGACCCGCCGACCCAGACCTGCCGGTCTCTCCAGTGGCCGACCCACTCCGGTCGTTCCACACCGAGGAGCGTCTCGTGCATGTCGATGACGGCCTGCTCGTCCAACCTGTCGGCCAGGGCGATCGCCGCCTCCATGGAGCGGGTGTTGGCCACGACGGCACTGGCGTTCCGCCGTGACCGGTCGCCGAGCTCGGCGAGGGCGATGGCCCGGGCCGACGCGGTGAGCTCCTCGATCCGCGATGACGCAGCCGACTCCGATCGCAGCAGCAGCGGGGCGAAGGGGACGAGTCGGCTCCCGAGCTCGGCGTCGTAGCGGGCGATCTGCGCCGTCGCATCGTCCGCCAGGGCGAGGGTGGCGTCGGGGAGGTCGAGACGGTCGAGTCCGTGCAGCGAGGCCGGGATGGCCGCGCGGTAGGGGCCCTCGTGCTGCTGTCGGCGTCGGCGGGGGACGAGGTCCGGATCGGCATGGGACCAGGGACGGTCCTCGTAGCCGACCTGGGACCAGCCCGGCGATGGGTTCATTCCACTCACCTCTAAGTAAAGGTTAACACATCAACCTTTACTTACACCGGATCGACGGCGCGGTGTGCCCTGGTCAGAGGGGGTGGTCTGGTGGTGAGCTGTCCTGTAGGCGGGGTTCTGTTCCCCGGTCCCTCGCGGGGGTCCGGTTCGGTGACCATCCATCTGTGCGGCCCACCTGGGACGTCGCGGGCGGACCACCCTGTCCCTGTTCGGCCTTGCTCCCGGTGGGGGTTGCCTAGCCGCCGTGGTCGCCCACGACGCTGGTGCGCTCTTACCGCACCGTTTCACCCTTACCTGTGCGCCGCCCGGAGGCGACGCCATCGGCGGTCTGCTCTCTGTTGCCCTGAACCGACAGGTCGCCCCGTCCTGGCTCGCGCCAGCACCGTGTCCTGGGGAGCCCCGACCTTCCTCAACGAGCCGGACCGAGGTCCGGCCTGCCGCGGTCACCCGGACAGCTCACCACCAGGTGACCCACCCTAGGGGTTCGGTCAGCCGTCGTCCTCGGAGGCGCCGGCGTCGGAGCCGGACTCCTCGTCCTCGCCCTCCTCGGGATCGGCGGCCTCGGCGGGCGGGGCCGGCTCGGCCAGGGCGTCGCCGCCGTCCTGGTCCCCGGCGACGAGCATGTGGGTGGGGAGGCGGGCGGGCCCGGAGGTGTCGAGCACGGGGGCCCGGACGGCGTCGCTGCCGCTGGGATCGAGCAGGACGGCCAGGGCGGCGCCGTGACGGGCGGTCACGGCCCCGATGGCCATGAGGTCCTGGCGCAGGGCGGCGGTGGTGAGGGTGCCGGCACCCCAGCCGTAGGTGCCGGCGGCCACGTCCTCGAGCGAGCGGGCGAAGAGCAGCACCGTGCGCTGGGTGGTGAGGTCCTCCAGCTGCGGGGCGACGACGCCCTCGATGATGCCGTTGTTGGCCTCGCTGACGGGATCGCCGCCGGCCCGGCGGATCAGGTCCTCGAGGGCGTCGGCGTGGGTCTCGTGGCGGTCGCGCAGCAGCTCGAGGGTGGACTCGCTGGCGTCGTCGTAGCTGACCTCCTCGGGCAGGGCGAGGTCGCCGCCCCCGCCGAGCAGGGCGTCGTAGACGTCGACCATGGCCAGCTCGAGGGTGCGGGCCGTGCGGAAGACCAGGGCGTCGTTCGTGGCGCCGTCCTCCGGTGAGGTCGTGGGCGGCGGGGCGAACGTGGTCTCGGTCGGCCCCGGCTCGGTCACGCCGGTCTCGCTGGGCGGGACCGTCTCGTCGTCGCTGCACGCGGCGAGGACGGCGGCGGCCACGACGCTGGTGGCGCCCAGGCGGAGGAACTGCCGGCGCCCGTCGGGCGCGTCGACGCCCACCGCGGACGGGGTGGAGCGGCGGGCGAGGACCTGGGCGGCCCGCTCCCGCCAGGTGGCGAGGGTGGCGTCGCGCCGGGCCTCGGCGACCAGGGCGTCGATGTCGTCGGGGTGCATCTCGGACACTGGGGCTCAGCCCTCGCTCTCGGGATCGGCGGCGCCGCCGGCGCCCGTGTCGGTTCCGTCGCCGGCCCCGCCACCGCTGCTCTCGGTGCCGTCGTCGGAGCCCCCGGAGCTGGACGTGTCGGGGTCGACGCCCTCGCCCCCGGCGTTGGCGTCCTCGTCGGGCGGGCCCGAGGCGTCCGGCGGGGCGGTCGTGCCGTCGGCCGGGTAGGTGGCCTCGTCGAGCGCCTCGTCGGTGGCCTGCTCCTCGGGGATGAGCTCCTCGAGCGGCGTGGGCGTGGACCCGACCAGGCCGAGGACCACGGCGTGCTGGCCGACGACCGGCAGGGCGGTGGCGACCAGCTGGGCGTCGTTGACGTCCTCCAGGTCGGCGATGGCCTGGAGGTGGGTGGCGGCGATGCGCTCCTCGAGGTCCCGGAGGATCCCGAG
>DATHEV010000763.1:0-2979 GCA_035318405.1 Iamia sp. | reverse complement strand
GACCGTCACGCCCCAGAACGGTGCGGTGGCCCTCACCTGGGCCGCGCCCACGAACGACGGCGGCTCGCCGGTCACCGGCTACCGGGTCACGCCCTACATCGGGCTCACCCCCCAGCCGGCCAAGGTGCTGACCACCACGGTGCAGAACACCATCTTCTCGGGTCTGGCCAACGGGACGAGCTACACGTTCCGGGTGCAGGCGACCAACACCCGAGGTCACGGCACGGCGTCGAGCGCCTCCGCGGCGGTGACCCCCCGCACCACGGCCGCCGCCCCGACGGGGTTGGCCGTCGTGGCCGGCGACCGGCGGGCCACCGTGTCGTGGGTCGCGCCGACCGACACCGGCGGTGCGGCGATCACCGGGTATCGCGTCACGCCCTTCGTGAACGGGACGTACCTCGAGGCCCGGGACTTCGCCAGCACCGCGACCACCCAGATGCTCACCGGCCTGACCAACGGGATCAACTACGCCTTCGTGGTGCGAGCCGTCACCGTCTCCGGCGTCGGGGCGTCCTCGGCCTTCTCGCCGGGCGTGGTCCCCCGCACCACGCCGGGCGTGCCCACCGGCATCACCGCCGCCGCCGGGAACGGCCAGGTGACGCTGACCTTCAAGGCGCCGACCAACAACGGCGGCGCCGTCGTCAACGCCTACCGGATCACGCCGTACATCGGCAGCATCGCCCAACCCGTGCGCACCGTGTCCTTCGCCACGACCCACGTCGTGTCCGGCCTCACCAACGGGACCTCCTACGGGTTCTCGATCCAAGCGGTGAACGCCGCCGGGGCCGGACCCGGCGCCAGCTCGCCGATCGCCCGGCCGCGGACGCTGCCCGGCGCACCGGGGGCGGCGTCGGCGAGCCCGGGCGACCGGAGGGCCACGGTGACGTGGTCGCCGCCGGCCAACACCGGCGGTGCGCCGGTGACGGGCTACACGGTCGTGCCCTACATCGGCGGCCAGGTCCAGGCGGCCCGGACCTTCGCCTCCCCGTCCACGACCCAGGTCGTGACCGGGCTGGTCAACGGCACCGGCTACCGCTTCATCGTCAAGGCCGTCAACGAGGCGGGCACCGGCGCCTCGACCGGCTTCACCAGCTCGGTGGTCCCCGTCGCCGTCACGACGCCGGAGCCCGACTTCGCGCCGTACTCGTCCTGGGGCACGCTGATCGACGGCGTGACCCGTGCCGTCCTCGGCCGCTCGCCCACTGCGTCCGAGCGCGCCGGCTGGATCACCCGGCTGTCCGCGGGCGACGACAGCGCCGGGGATCTGGTCGCCGCCCTGCGGGCGACACCCGACCAGACGGGCCTGGTCGACCCCGTGTCGAGGCTGTACCGCGCCTACTTCCTGCGGTCGCCCGACGTCGGCGGTCTCGACTACTGGATCTCCCAGCGTCGTGCCGGCCGGTCGCTGTACTGGATCTCGGAGGCCTTCGCCCGCTCGTCCGAGTTCACGACCCTGTACGGGTCGCTGTCGAACCCGGCGTTCATGGACCTCGTGTACCGGCAGGTCCTCGAGCGCGAGCCAGAGCCGGCGGGCCACCGGTACTGGACCGAAGAGCTGAGCTCGGGCCGGAAGACCCGGGGCATGGTGATGGTCGGCTTCAGCGAGGCGGCCGAGTACAGGACCAGGAACGGCCCGGCCATCGAGGCCTCGGTCGCCCATCTGCGGTTCTTCGGCCGACCCCCGTCGAGCAGCGAGCTCCAGGTGTGGGTCGACCGGCGCCGAGCGGGCACGTCGGCCGCGACCCTCTACGAGGACGTGGTCAGCCACCCCGAGCACGCCGCCCGGGTGAGCTGAGCGGGCGCGGCCGCGAACGGGCCGGCGCCGCGACCGGCTGGTCGTAACGTGCGGCCGTGGATCCCGCCCAGCATCGTGCCGTCATCGTCCGCGAGGGCGCGGCCCTCGCCGCCGTCCCCGCCACCGGCCTGGACGCCGCCGTTCGGTCCTGCCCGGGGTGGACCGTCGAGCGGCTGATCGGCCACACCGGCCGGGTCCACCGCTGGGCGACGTCGTTCCTGGCCCAGGGCGACGACGGGGGCGAGCCCGACCCTGGCCCCCGACCGCCCGAGGGAGAGGCCATCCTGGCCTGGTATCGCGAGGCGGTCGACGGCCTGGTGGCCGAGCTCGACCGCCACGATCCGTCCGAGCCGGTGCTGTCGTTCATCGGCCCGGCCGACGTGGCCTTCTGGTTCCGGCGCCAGGCCCACGAGATCGCGATGCACCGCTGGGACGCCGAGGACGCCGTCACGCCGGGCGGCGCCGCGGCGTTCGACCCGGCCCTTGCCGCCGACGGCATCGACGAGTGGCTCCACCTCTTCGTGCCCCGCTTCCTCGTCGAGAAGGGCTCGGGCACCCCGCCGGATCTGGTGGGCGCCACGCTGCACATCCACTGCACCGACACCTCGGGCGAATGGCTGCTGACGCTGACGGACGAGGGGTGCGAGGTCGAGCGGGTCCACGCCAAGGGCGACGCGGCCCTCCGCGGCGCCGCCACCGACCTCCTGCTCGCCGTCTGGCACCGCAAGCCCCTCGCGGAGGTCGACGTCGTCGGTGACGCGGATCGGGCCCAGGCGATGCTGGACCTGATCCACGTCACCTGACGGCGACGTGCTCCTAGGGGAGCCAGCAGTGGAGGGCGCTCAGGCCGGCCGGGATGTCGAGGCCCCAGTTGGCGGACGGGCCACCGGGGCTCCCCCCGGTCGCTCCGGCGCACCCACCCGACGGGAAGGAGGCCTCGATCTGCGGGGTGACGGCGGCGATGTCGTCGGCGAGCGTCTGGACGGCGGCGGGCAGCGGGGCGGCGGCGAGCGGCCGGGCGTAGGAGATCAGCGTGCTCGACGCCGCCATCTCGCCCTCGGTGACGATGGGCGTGCCCTCGTCGTCGACCTCCGCGGTCCAGACCTTGGACATGCCCTCGTCGCTCACCTCGAGCAGGTAGCCGTCCTCGGGGTCGATGATCAGCGTGAGCTCGCCGGAGGGGG
>DATHEV010000762.1:0-3659 GCA_035318405.1 Iamia sp. | reverse complement strand
CGACGACTTCGCCGGCGGCCGCGCCCGCTAGCTCGGCGGCACTCGATGTCTCGCGCGGGGCGCCGGGCCGGTGCCATGCTGCGGCGGTGAGCCTCGCCGACGAGACCCAGTGGATGGATGCGACCGACCAGGCCGCGCTGGTGGCGAAGGGGGAGGTGACGCCGACCGAGCTGCTGGAGGCCGCCCTGGAGCGGATCGAGCGCCTCGACCCCCAGCTGAGCGCCCTGACGTTCCGCTGGTTCGACGAGGCCCGGGCGGCGGCGGCCGACCCCGACCTGCCCGCCGGGCCCTTCCGCGGCGTGCCCTTCCTGCTCAAGGACCTCCACGCCCACATGGAGGGCCGCCCGCTCTCCAACGGCAACGCCGCCCTGCGGTCCGAGACCCCGCCGTCGCCCCGCTCGACCACGCTCGTCGAGCGCCACCAGGCCGCCGGCTTCGTCATCGCCGGCCGGACCAACAGCCCCGAGCTGGGCAGCGTCCCCACCACCGAGCCGGTGGCCTGGGGCCCGACCCGCAACCCGTGGGACCCGACCCGCACCCCGGGCGGGTCGAGCGGCGGTTCCGGCGCGGCGGTGGCCAGCGGCATGGTGCCGATCGCCCACGCCTCCGACGGGGGCGGCAGCATCCGCATCCCGGCGTCGTGCTGCGGGCTGGTCGGGCTCAAGCCCACCCAGGGTCGCATCACCGTCGGGCCGTACCGGGACGAGAGCAACCTCGGCGTCGAGCACTGCGTCAGCCGCACCGTCCGCGACACCGCGGCCCTGCTCGACGCCACCCACGGGCCCGGCGTGGGCGACACCGTCATCGCCCCCGCCCCGGCGCGGCCCTATCTCGACGAGGTCGGCGCCGACCCCGGGCGGCTGCGCATCGGGCTGCTCGACCACAGCCCCCTGGGCCCGGCCATCGAGGACGAGTGCGCGGCGGCGGCCCGATCGGCGGGCGCCATGCTCGAAGCGCTGGGCCATCAGGTCGAGCCCGGCTTTCCGGCGGCGTTGTCCGACCCGACGGTCAGCGGGCAGTTCCTCGCCCTGTGGGCGACGGGCATGGCCATGGGTCTCGCCGGTTGCGAGGCGCTGCTCGGCCGGCCGATCACCGAGGACGAGGTCGAGCCGGTCAACTGGGTCCAGGCCGAGTACGCCAAGAAGCTCCACGCCACCGACCTGGCCGCGGCCCAGGCCGCCTCGGCCGCCTTCCGGCGCCGGGCCCAGCAGTGGTGGGCCGACGGGTGGGACCTGCTCCTCACCCCGACCCTGGGCGAGGTGCCCCTGCCCCTCGGCACCATGGCCAACGTCCCCGACAACCCGCTCCACCCCCTGGCCAGGGCGGCGGCCTTCGTGCCCTTCACCCCGGCCTGGAACATGACCGGCCAGCCCGCCATCAGCCTGCCCCTGCACCGCACCGAGGCCGGCGTCCCCGTCGGCGTCCAGCTCGTCGCCGCCTACGGCCGTGAGGACCTCCTCATCCAGGTCGCCGCCCAGCTGGAGGAGGCCCACCCCTGGGCCCACCTCCACCCCCCGATCAGCTAGCGCGCACCGCCAGGCCGGGGTAGTCGACGACGAGGCCGGTGCGGTCGTAGGTCAGGTCGAAGTCGGCGTCGAAGCGCTCGCACACGTAGTGGGCGACGACGTGGTCGCCGTCGTCGGGAAGGCGGAGGTAGTCCTGCTCCAGCCGCTCGACGGCCAGGTCGAGGGCCCGGACGTAGGCCGCGGGGCTGGATCCGGCGGCCCCGACGGCCAGGTCCAGGCGTCGCAGCGGAAGGGCGTTGGTGCAGGCCGAGGACTCCAGGTCGACGTCGAGGCAGCCCTCCAGGTCGGGGCGGTCCACACCGTCGACGGCCCACGAGCCGGCGCCGTCGCCCTCGACCACCACCGAGCCCTCGCCGTGGGGCCACCAGCCCCGCAGCACCGCCCGCCGGGTCCGCCAGCGCTCATCGACCTCGATCCGGTAGCCGACGGCGAACGCCTCGCCGTCCTCGACGGCCGTGGTGTGCCCGTCGAGCAGCACACCGACCGGGAGGACGTGGACGGAGAGGACCTCGTAGCCCTCCCGGGCCTCGACGTGGCGCCAGGCGGCGAGGGGCGGGAACGGGGAGAGCTCCATGGCTAGTCATCCAAGCGGAGGTGGACGGCGAGGAACGCGAGGATCCTGTCGATCTCGACGCTGTCGGGGCCGAGGCCGACGGTGTGGTCGACGCCCTCGGTGACGTCGAGGTCGCAGGTGCCGCCGGCGGCCCGCACCGCGTCGCAGGTGGCGGCGGCGTAGGTCCACGGCCGGCCGCTCTCGGTGTCGGTCTCGAAGTGGTGGAGCAGGACGGGAGCGTCGGTGGCGTCGAGCCCGGCCGCCCCCAGGATCGGGGTCAGGTAGGCGCCGGTCGAGAAGGCGGCGGTGACCTTGGGGGAGATGTCCGCCAGCGGGCCGCCCGGGGTCAGGTCCTCGAGCAGGGCCAGCCCGAGGGCGATCTCCCCGCCCGCCGACGCCCCGAGGGCGGCGATGCGGTCGGGGTCGATGCCGTGCTCGTCGGCGTGGGCGCGCAACCAGCGGACGGCGTCCATGGCGTCGTCGATGGCGGCGTACGAGGCGGCCCGGTGGGCCGTGCGGGACGCGCCGGCGTCGGGGTCGACCCGGTAGTCGATGGTGGCCACCACGAAGCCGCGCCGGGCGTAGGCCAGGGCGTCGTCGGTGTGCCACGACCGGGCGCCGCCGGTGAACCCTCCGCCGTGCACGAGCACGATCGTGGGTCGACCGGCGGGGTCGTCGGCATCGGTGCCGGGCGGGAGGAAGAGGTCGAGGACGAGGTCGACCTTGCGGCCGGCGACGTCGGTGGCGGTGCCGTAGCGGAGGCCCTCCCGGTGCCAGATGCCGCCCTCGGCGAAGCGGGGACGGCCGTAGGCGTGGGCGTCGGCCGGCGTCGCCGCCCGGGCCAGCACCTGGACGGCGTACAGGTTCCCGTCGGGGCAGGCGACGCTGGCCGTCTCGGCGTGGTCCCACCCCTCCTGGTCGACGGCGGCGTCGCCCTGCCACCCGGACCGGATCACGTCCAGGGCGAGCGCCTCGTCGCCCGTCTCCAGCGGGGCCCGACCGACGAGCTCGGCCACCTCCGCCCACGACTCCTGGTGGTACGCCGCCGGATCCGCCGTCGGGTCCGGCGCCCCCGCGTCGCAGAGGGTGGCGACCCGGTCGGAGGCGGCCGCGGCCAACGTCTCGGAGCCGGCCAGGTCGGCCCCGATCGGCTCGGGGACGGGTCGATCGGCGGCCTGGGCCGAGGAGCAGGCCGCCGAGCACGCCGCCAGCGCGACGATCGCCACCGCCCTCCCCATCGTCGTCCGCAGCACCACCAGCTCGTCGATCCTCGTCGGGGGCGGGACCCGAGCGTCCCGCGTCACGGCCGCCAAGGTAGCCAGCGGCCCGCCCCGAGCCTCAGCGGGTGGACCCCGGCGACCGCGCTCAGCCCTCGTCGCGCGGGCGGAGGGCGGCCTGGCGGTAGGCGAGCAGCATCATCTCGGGGTCGCTCCAGGTCACCTCCTTGGGCACCATGGCGTTGGCCAGGGCGGCGCAGGCGGCCTTGGTCGAGGCCAGCGCCAGCGGGTCCATCGACAGCAGCCGGGCGACCAGCGCCCGGGTGGCGGCGGGCAGCTCGGCGTCGGGGTGGACGTGGTTGA
>DATHEV010000761.1:0-3024 GCA_035318405.1 Iamia sp. | reverse complement strand
CGACCCAGAGGGCCTCGGTGACCCGGCGGACGAGGCTGGGCTCGACCTCACGGCCCTTGGGCCTGCGGCAGAACGTCGAGAAGTCGTGCTCGCCGATCAGCGGGTCGCAGGCCAGACGCAGGACCGGGAGGGCGAGGGGCTTGTCGACGTGCCACGCCTGGCGGGCCGAGGCCGGGTCGGGCTCGACGTGGTTCCAGATGCGGTAGCGGTAGCGCCGGGCCGTGGCCGAGAAGCGGGCATCGAAGGCGTCGTCGACGAGGGCGGGGTCGCGCACCGCCACCTCGGGCCCGCACATCTTGTTGACCGACCGCACCAGGCCGGCCAGGACGTCGTCGCCCACGAGCCGGCGCTCGGTCCCGTCGACGGTGATGACCTGGCCCCGGCCGTGGACGCCCCGGTCGGTGCGCCCGGCGCAGGTGATCTCGACCTCGTGGCCCAGCCAGCGGGCCAGCGCCTCGGACAGCACCCCGGCCACCGTCCGCACCCCGTGGTTGGGGGCGAAGCCGTGGAAGTCGGTGCCGTCGTAGGCCACCGTCAGACGCAGCCGCCGGGTCGGCCCGACGGGGGTGGTGGCCTCGGCCGGGTCGAACAGGGTCACGGCGGAGGACAGTAGGGCGCCCCGGCGAGCTCAGACGACGCCCGCCGCCAATCCGGCCCGATCTCCCGCGGGAGATCGGCTGCCCGGCGCAGCCGCTGGGGGGTGTGGGGGGCGCAGCCCCTCACAGAGGAGTCGTGTCTGCGAGGAACGAGCCGACCGACTCCGGGGAGACCTTCAGCGCCGAGCGAAGCGAGGCACGCTCAGTTCGAGGAAGAAACGAGCGAAGCGAGGCTTCTGACGAGACTCAGACCAGCTCCACCCGGGCCATGGGGGCGTTGTCGCCCTGGCGCGGGCCCAGCTTGAGGATGCGGAGGTAGCCGCCGTTGCGATCGGCGTAGCGGGGCCCGATCTCCTCCATCAGCTTGGCTGCGGCCTCCTTGTCGCCGGCCAGCAGCGACACCACCTGACGGTGGTTGTGGAGACCGCCCTTGCGGGCCTTGGTGATCAGCTTCTCGGCCACCGGGCGCAGGGCCTTGGCCTTGGCCTCGGTGGTGGTGATGGCCTCGGCCGCGACCAGCGAGGCGACGAGGTTGGCCATCATCGCCTTCTGGTGGGAGGCGCTGCCGCCGAAGCGGCGGCCCTTCTTCGGGGTTGCCGGCATGTCAGTCTCCTCGGCCCTTCAGGGACAGGCCCCGCTCGTCCAGCTTGACCAGGACCTCGTCGAGCGACTTCTGGCCGAAGTTGGTGATGGCCAGCAGGTCGTCCTCGGTCTTGAGCAGCAGCTCGCCGATGGTGTTGACCTGGGCCCGCTTGAGGCAGTTGCGGGGACGCTCGGACAGGTCGAGATCCTCGATGGGGAGCTCGAGGTCGGGCGACCCGGTGGCGGCGCTGTCGGCCTCGGTGAGGACCAGGCCCTGGGGGTCGTCGCTCATGCCCTCGATCAGCTCGACGAGCGACTTGAGCGTGGCGCCGGCCGAGGCCAGGGCGTCGCGGGGGGTGATCGACCCGTCGGTCTCGATGTCGAGGACGAGCTGGTCGTAGTCGGTGTCCATCTCGACGCGGGTGGGCTGGATGTCGAAGGCGACACGGCGCACGGGCGAGAAGATGGAGTCGACGGGGATGATCCCGATGGTGGCGCCCTGCTTGTTGCGCTCGGCCGAGACGTAGCCCCGACCGCGGTCGACGGTGACGTCGATCGACAGGCGGCCCTTGCCGTTCAGGCTGGCGAGGTGGAGCTCGGGGTTGAGCACCTCGACGTCAGCGGTGAGCTGAAGGTCGGCGGCGGTCACCTCGGCCGGGCCCCGCACGTCGAGGCGCAGGGTCACCGGCGCGTCGGACTCGGAGGTGAGCACCAGGTCCTTGAGGTTCAAGATGATGTCGGTGATGTCCTCGGTGCAACCGGGGATCGTGTCGAACTCCTGGATGGCGTCGTCGAAGCGGACCTCGGTGACGGCCGCGCCGGGGATCGACGAGAGCAGGGTGCGGCGGAGCGAGTTGCCCAGGGTGTGGCCGAAGCCCGGCTCGAGGGGGCTGATCGAGAACCGCTGGCGGTTCTCCTGCTCCTCGTCGAGCGCCTCGACCGTCGGTCGTTGGATGACCAGCATCGGTGTGCCTTCCGTGTGTTCTTGTTCGCGTGTGTTCGTAGGGGGGTGCCCCGAGGGGCGGGTGCGCTACTTGGAGTAGAGCTCGACGATGAGCTGCTCGCGCACCGGCACGTCGATCTGGCTCCGGATGGGGAGCTCGCGGACGATGGCCTGGAAGCCGTCGTCGCCGGTCTCCAGCCAGTCCGGGGTGCGCCGGTCGATGGTGTCGAGGTTGTGGCGGATGACGATCATCCCGCGGGCCTTGTCGGTGAGGGTGACGATGTCGCCCTTCCGGACGCGGTAGCTGGGGATGTCGACCCGCTTGCCGTTGACCTTGACCATGCCGTGGCAGACGAACTGCCGCGACTGCGGGCGGGTGGAGGCCCAGCCGGCACGGAAGGCCACGTTGTCGAGACGCTGCTCGAGCATGCGCAGCAGGTTCTCGCCGGTGACGCCCTGCTGGCGGGTGGCTTCCTTGTACATGTTGGAGAACTGCTTCTCCAGCACGCCGTAGATGTACTTGGCCTTCTGCTTCTCCTGCAGCTGGATCAGGTACTCGGACGGCTGACGGCGGCGGGCCCGACCGTGCTCACCCGGGGGGTAGGGCTTGCGATCGAGGAGCCGCTGCCCCTTGTCGTTCTCGAAGATGTTGACGTTCAGCCGACGGCTGATCTTGACCTTGGGTCCGGTGTAGCGAGCCATGACGAGGCCTCCTCAGACCCGGCGCCGCTTGGGCGGGCGGCAGCCGTTGTGGGGCACGGGGGTGACGTCCTTGACGCCGGTGACCTCGATGCCGCTGTTGTGCAGGGCGCGGATGCAGCTCTCGCGGCCGCTACCGGGGCCTTTCACGTAGACCTTCACCTTGCGCAGGCCCAGTTCGAAGGCTTCGCGAGCGGCCTCCTC
>DATHEV010000760.1:0-4049 GCA_035318405.1 Iamia sp. | reverse complement strand
TTCGGCGCCCTGCTGCTGGCCGAGGCCCTCGACGGCGGGCTGGCCGCCGTGGCCGCCTTCAGCCCCGCCCTCCCCGACGAGCCCGAGGACCTGGCGCCGACCGACGATGGCCGGCCCCGCGACGTGTGGTCGGCGGTGGGGCGCATGGCCCCGACGCCCGTCGGGCTGTGGTGCGGCACGGCCGACCCGCTGCTCGACCGGGTGCAGCGCTTCGCCGACGCGCTGGACCCCGCCCCCCGCATCGCCGAGTGGGCCAAGGGCGCCCACGAGCGCGGCTACTGGGACCGCATCACACCCGCCGCGCTCCGGTTCCTGGGCGAGGCGCTGGCCGCCTGAACGGCGCCCTCACCGGAAAACGGACACTCGGGGCAACGCTTCCCGGCGAGCCGGGTGCGGGCGGTCAAACCGGCCCACCGTGTTGGAAGCGATGCCCCGAGCGAGGGGTGTCGGAAGGCTCTTCCGACGTGCTGGCCACGCTACCCGGTCACCTCGGCGATGACACGTCGGGGGCGCGAATCGGTCGGCCCTCGTGGCCACGTTCACCCGGGGGGGCGAAGCGTGGCCAGAGGTCAGCCGACCTTGAGGATGATGGCGTCGCCCTGACCGCCCCCGCCGCACAGGGCGGCGGCGCCCAGGCCACCGCCGCGGCGGCCCAGCTCGAGCATGAGGGTGAGGGCCACGCGGGTGCCGGACATGCCGACGGGGTGGCCCAGGGCGATGGCGCCCCCGTTGACGTTGACGATGTCGTCGGTGATGCCCAGGTCGTCCATCGAGGCCAGGCCCACGGCCGCGAAGGCCTCGTTGAGCTCGTAGAGGGCGATGTCGCCGAGGTCGGTGCCGCTGCGCTCGGCGGCCTGCTTGATGGCCCGGGCCGGCTGGGTCAGCAGCGACGGGTCGGGCCCGGCGACCTGGCCGTAGCCGACGATCTCGCCCAGCACGGTGGCGCCCAGCTCCTCGGCCTTGGCCTGGGACACGACGACCACGGCGGCGCCGCCGTCGCTGATCTGGCTGGCGTTGCCGGCGGTGATGTTGCCAGCCTTGTCGAAGGCCGGGCGGAGCTTGCCCAGGCTGTCGCTGGTGGTGTCGCCCCGGACGCCCTCGTCGGTGGTGACGACCACGGGGTCGCCCTTCCGCTGGGGGACCTCGACGGCCACGATCTCGTCGTCGAACAGGCCGTTCTTGGCCGCCGCGGCGGCGCGCTGGTGGCTCTTGGCGGCGAGGTCGTCCTGCGGGCCGCGCTCGAGGCCGGCGGAGGCGGCGTACTTCTCGGTGCCGGCGCCCATGGCGACCTGGTCGAAGGCGCAGAACAGGCCGTCGTACATCATCGAGTCGACGACCTTCTGGTCGCCGATGCGGTAGCCGGCGCGGGCGCCCGGGAGGAGGTACGGCGCCTGGGTCATCGACTCCATGCCGCCGGCCACGACCACGTCGGCCTGACCGGACTGGATCAGCATGTCGGCCAGGTGGATGGCGTTGAGGCCGCTCAGGCACACCTTGTTGATGGTGGTGGCGGGCACGGTCATGGGGATGCCGGCGCCGGCGGCAGCCTGGCGGGCGGCGATCTGGCCGGCCCCGGCCTGGAGCACCTGGCCCATGTAGACGTAGTCGACGTCCTCGGGCGCGACCCCGGCCCGATCGAGGGCGGCGGCGATGGCCTTGGCCCCGAGGTCGGTGGCGCTGAACGAGGCGAAGGCGCCCGAGAGCTTGCCGATGGGGGTGCGAGCACCGCCGATGATGACGGATCCGGCCATGGTGATCTCCCGGGTGGGGTTGCGTGACGAGACGTCATGGAGCCTACGGGGCACCCGCCCCGCCCGACCAATGACACGCCGACCAGGCGTGGAACCCCTGTGCGGCGTCCCGTCGCGCACCGTCGGCAAGGTCGACCCGGTTACAACGTCATCTGTCACCCGATGCCCGGGTGACGTCCCGCCCGCCTCCGACCTGACGGAGACGCCATGCCCCGCACCTCCCGGATCGCCGCCCGTCTCCTCGGGGCCGCCGTCGGCCTGGTCGCGGCCGTGGGTGCGCTCCCGGCATCGGCCGCGCCCCCCGTGGGCCGCGAGGTGATCGTCGACGACGTCACCTACGTCGTTCTGGACGTGCTGCCGGGCGCCACCACGGCCATCGGCACCCAGCTCACGCTCACCGCCACGGCCACCTCGAGCAGTGGACAGGACATCGATGCCGGCCGGATGCTGTTCCTCGACGGCGACGAGCAGATCGCCGTCGTCGCGGTCGACGCCACGGGGACGGCATCGACCACCTACGTGCCCCCCACCGTCGGCGTCCGCCAGCTGCGGGCGGAGTACTCGGGCTCGCCCCCGGACTTCAGCGCGGCGGTGAGCCCTGTTCACGAGCACACGGTCACCGGCCCGGAGCCCATCCGCGTGCGTCTGAACGTCTCCCAGGGAGACCGGACTGCGGTGGGGACGACCATCGAGCTCAGCGCCACCCTCGAGGACTCGTGGCAGCGGGATCTCAGCGCCGGAGAGGTGGTCTTCCTCGACGGCGACATCCCGTTCGCCACTGTCGCACCGCTCCTCGACTTCGACGTCGTCGTCGCCTTCGCGTCCTACACCCCGACCCAAGGGGTCCACGCCCTGTCCGCCCGCTTCTCGGGCGTACCGCCCGACAACGCGCCGACGTCGAGCGCCGTCCAGCTGCACAGCGTGCTCCCGACGACGTGCGCCGACCAGGCCAGGCCGGGGAACGGCGCGCTGGTCCGTCTGGCCTACCGGGTGGTGCTCGACCGCTGTCCCGACCCGGCCGGCTTCACCTACTGGACCGACCGTCTCGACGGCGGCGTGTCGGCGACGGTCATGGCGCGGGGGCTGGCCCTGTCGGCCGAGGGGATCGCGGCCACGGTCGATGCCGCCTACCGCCTTCTGCTCGACCGGCCCGCCGATCGCTTCGGTCGCACCTTCTGGGCCGCCCGGCTCCGCGCCGGGTGGACCACCAGCCAGCTGTGGGCCGGCCTGGCCGCCTCGCCCGAGTTCGTGGCCGGTGCCGGGGGCGCGGTGGTCGATCGCGTCTTCGAGCGCCTCGTCGGCCGCCCGGTGGACGAGGCCGGTCGCACCTACTGGACCGACCGCCTCGCGTCCGGGCCCCGCTCGGGTGCGCTGCGGGCGCTCGTCCTCACCCCCGAGGCGCTCGGTCGCATCGTCGACGCCATCCACCAGACCGCTCTCGGCCGCACCCCCAGCGACGTCGAGCAGACGGGCCTCCAGACGACCATCAAGGCCCGACGCGGGGACTGGCGCACCGTGGGGGCCGACCTCCTCGGCCAGCCCGCCGCCTTCGCCCACGCCCAGACCTACCCGGACCCCGCTGGCTGACGTTCGCCGGGGGACTCCGCCCCTGATGTACCCACCCGCCTGAGGCGTCGACGCTGACGCCCGGCCCATGACCCCCTGATCCGACGCGCCCTGACGGCCGCCCGGCCGGGGTCGCACCATCCACCCGCCTCAGGCGTCGACGTCGCCGCCGAGGCCTGACCTCGTGACCCGACGCGCCCTGACGGCCGTCGCGGTCGCGCCCGCTCCCATCCACCCGCCTGAGGCGTCGGTTCCCGGGGCCTCGGGCCTCACCCCACGCGGCCCGACGCGCCCACCTGGGTGCTGACCGGTCGCGCCCTGCCACCGATCTCCGGAGGAGACCCATGACCACCACCACCCCTGCTTCGACGCGCCCACGCGGCCGTCGCCACCGACGACGTCTCGTCACGACGCTCGTCACCCTCGCCCTGGCGCTGACCACCCTCGCCGCCTGCGAACCCGACGTCGCCCCGCCGTTCTGGACCTTGGGGCCCAAGTTGGCCGACGTCACCCCCAAGGGCCCCCACGTGGTGCTCGACTGGCGCGACGCCGTTGGCGCCACCCGCTACCAGGTCCAGGCCGCCCTGGTGACCTCGGGCGGCCAGGGCCCCTGGCTCAACGTGCCCATGGACGTGCCGGCCGGGTCCGCCTGCCTGGTCGTGGGTCTGGACGCGCCACGGGAGTACCGCTTCCGCATCACGGCCTACGACGCCGCCGGCAACTGGAGCGGCG
>DATHEV010000759.1:0-11542 GCA_035318405.1 Iamia sp. | reverse complement strand
ACCGTCGGGGACGGCCCCCAGCCCGACCGACTCGACCCCGCCGAGCACCACGCCCGACGTCGCCGACCCGGAGCTGGACGTCACCGTGACCGGGCCCGACGGGGAGGTGGTGCCCGTGTCGGGCGCCGGCTTCCCCTTCTCGTACCCGGATCACTCCAGCAACCTCGTGCTGGTCGAGGTGGTCCGGTTCGACGCCGACGTGGCCGGGACCTACACCGTCGCCGTCGACCAGGCGCCGGGCTCGCCGCCGGCCGTGCGGGCCGGGGTCGGGCCCGAGATCCAGTACGACGAGGCGCTGGGCAAGGGCTTCGCCGGCGGGGGCTTCTTGATCCTCGGGTTCCTCCTCGGCGGCATGGGCGGGGTCCTCGTGCTGGCCGGGTTCATCTGGCTGCTCATCTCGTCGTCATCCACCGGCAAGCGGCCGCCGCCCGACGGGCCACCGGGCCAGTGGGGTCCGCCACCCGGGCAGTGGGGCCCGCCACCCGGGCAGTGGGGTCCGCCGCCAGGCCAGTGGGGTCCGCCACCCGGGCAGTGGGGTGCGCCGCCGTCGGGCCAGTGGGCCCCACCGCCGGGTCCGTCGGATCCACCCTCGGGGCAGGCCGGTCCGCCGACCGGCGAGTGGGGCCCGGGCTGAGCGGCGGGGGCACACTGGCGGCGTGACCGGCTCCGCCCGCGCTCCCGGCCGCCTCGTGGTGGTGGCCGCCCCGCTCGGCGGGGTCGCCGACCTCTCGCCCCGGGCCGTCCACACCCTCGGCCACGCGGAGGTGGTCTGGGCCGAGGACGGCACCGACTCCGTGGTCCCCGACGGCGCCGGCTCGGCCCCGCACCGTCTCGCCCCCGACACCGACGTCGCCGCCGTGGTCGAGCGGGTCACCACCGGTGCCACGGTGGTCCTGGTCACGGCGGCCGGCGCCCCCGGCCCGTCCGAGCCGGTGTCGCGGCTGGTGGGGGCGGTGGTCGACGCCGGTCTCCCCATCGAGGTGGTGCCGGCGCCGGTGGCCGCGGTGGCCGCCCTCGTCGTGAGCGGACTGGCCACCGACCACATCGCCGTCGACGGTGTCCTGCCCGCTGCCGGTGCCCAACGGGTGGCCCGGCTGGCCGAGCTGGCGGGAGAGCGGCGGACGACGGCGCTGACCGAGGTCGGCGGGCGGCTGGCGGCCACGCTCGCCGACGTCGCCGCCGCTTGCGGATCCGGCCGCCCCGTCGCCGTGGCCGGTGCCGACCCGTCGGGTCCGCCGCTCGCCGAGGTGTGGCGGGGGACCGCCGCCGACGGGGTGGCCTGGGCCACCGCGCGCCCGCTCGACGGCGAGGTGGTGCTGGTGGTGGGCGGGGCCTCGGACGTCGCCGTGCCCGAGGGCGACGACGCCGTGCGCGCCGCCCTCCGCGCCGCCCGGGCCCGCGGCCTGTCGCCCGGTCGGGCCGCGGCCGAGGTGGCGGCGGCGCTCGGTCGGCCTCGCCGCGAGGTCTACGCCCTGGCGCTGGCCGACGACGAGCCGTGATCCGCGACCCGCTGGAGGAGGTCCTCGGGGCATCGCTGCGGGCCGTCGACGATGCCACCGTCGACGATGTGGACCGGGGCGACCTCCGGGACCTGCGCCTGGCCCGGCGGCGCTTCGAGGTCGCCCTCCCGCCGCCCTTCGTGCCCGTGCCCCCGGAGCCGGCCGCCCTCCCGCTCCGCCCGGCGGGCCCGGGCGACGGCGCCGCCCTCGCCGCCGTCCAGCGCCGGGCCTGGCGGCGCGGCTACCGGGGCCTGCTGTCGGACCGCTTCCTCGACGACCTCGACTTCTCCTACCTGGGCGCCTACTGGACGGGCCGGGCCACGGTGAGTCCCACGCCGCGCCATCGCCTCCTCGTGGCCGGGCCCCGCGGCGAGGTCCACGGCATGGTCGACGTCGGGCCGGCCCGGGACGACGACGCCCCCCTCGGCCCCGACGGGCTGCCGGCCCCCGGCGAGGTCCGCAGCCTCTACGTCGACCCCTCGGTCCAGGGGCGGGGGCTGGGCGCCGCCCTCCTCGCCGCCGCCGAGGCCGAGCTGGCGGGCCAGGGGAGCGTCGAGCTGGTGCTGTGGGTCGTCGAGGGCAACGCCGCCGCCCGTCGCTTCTACGAGCGGCGCGGGTGGGTGGCCGACGGAATCCGCAAGGTCACGCCGGTGGCCGACGAGGAGCTGGTCGAGGTCCGCTACCGCTGGTCGCAGGGCTGACCGGCGACCGCGGCGCGCCCGTCGCGAGGTGGGGCCTAGCCTGGCGTGATGGATCCGTGGCCGGACGACGAGCAGGGCGAGGGCGAACGCCCCCTCCGCCACGGTGCTCCCCGCGATGTCGGGTCCGAGGTCGAGCTGTCCTGGGACGGCGACCCCGATCTGTGGGGCGACGAGCTGTCGGCCGAGCAGGCGCAGGACGGCGACGACCTCCCTCCCTTCGAGGAGCGCTACGACCCGGACGAGCTGGCCGCCATCGACGCCGGTCCTCGTCGGAGCGACGAGCCCGTCACCAAGGTCTCGCAGTGGCGGCGCCACTCGGCCCTCGGTGCGGTGCTCACCGGCATGGCCCTCGGTCTCCAGGAGGTCTTCGACCCCGAGGAGCGGCGGTCGATCGAGATCGAGGTCGACGCCGACGGCGAGCCGATCGACCTCCCGGTGAACCTGTTCCTCGACCCCGACTCGCCGGCCGGGAGCCTCTGCATCGTCCATCGGTCGGACAACCGGAAGCCCCCGGTGGTCTGAGTTGCCCGCGACCGCGCGGCGGTGGACCGACGACCACTGCCACCTCCACCACGCCGGGCCCACGCACGTGGGCCACGACTACGCCCCGGCCGACGAGGTCGCCGAGGTGCTCGCCGACGCCGTGGCCCAGGGCGTCGAGCGGATGATCACCGTGGGCTGCGACGTCGCCGACTCGATCGCCGCCGCCGACGCCGCCGCCGCCCACCCGGGCCGGCTGTGGGCCACCGCCGGCGTCCACCCCCACGAGGCCCAGCACGGCGTCGAGGGGCTGGAGGCGGTGCTGGCCCGGCCCGAGGTCGTGGCGGTGGGCGAGTGCGGCCTCGACTACCACTACGACCACTCGCCCCGCACCGCTCAGCGTGAGGTGTTCGCGGCCCAGATCGCCCTGGCCCACGCCCACGACCTCCCGCTCGTGATCCACACCCGGATGGCCTGGGACGACACCTTTGCCATCCTCGACGCCGAGGGCACCCCCCGGCGCACGGTGTTCCACTGCTTCACCGGCGGGGCCGACGAGGCCCGGCTCTGCCTCGACCGGGGCGCCGTGCTGTCGATCTCCGGGCTGGTCACCTTCACGACCGCCGACGACATCCGCGCCGCGGTGGCCCTGGCCCCGCTCGACGCCCTCATGGTCGAGACCGACAGCCCCTTCCTCACGCCGGTCCCCCTGCGCGGGAAGCCCAACCTCCCCGGCTACCTGCCGCTGGTGGGGGCGGGCATCGCCGCCGTGAAGGACGTCGGCGTCGACGTGGTGGCCGCCGCGACCTGGGCCACGGCCGAGACGTTCTACGACCTGGCCCCGGCTTGACCCTCACCCGCACGCAGGCCGTGGCCCTGCTCGAGCAGCACGGGCTGGCGCCGTCGCGGGCCCTCGGCCAGAACTTCGTCGTCGACCCCAACACGGTGCGGCGCATCGCCCGCCTCGCCGACGTCGGACCCGGCGACCACGTGCTCGAGATCGGAGCCGGGCTGGGCTCGCTCACCCTGGCCCTGGCCGACACGGGCGCCGCGGTCACCGCGGTGGAGATCGACCGCCACGTGCTGCCGGTGCTGCGCACGGTCGTGGCCGACCGGGGGGTGGCGGTGGTCGAGGGTGACGCCATGGAGCTCGACTGGGGCCCGGTGCTGGGCGATGTCGAGCGCTGGGTGCTGGTGGCCAACCTGCCCTACAACGTGGCCACCCCGCTCGTGCTCGATCTGCTCGACGGGGTGCCGGCCATCGCCCGGATGCTGGTCATGGTGCAGCGCGAGGCGGGGGAGCGGCTGGCCGCCGACGTCGGCGATCCGGCCTACGGCATCCCGTCGGTCAAGGTGCGCTACTGGGCGACCGCCAAGATGGTGGGCAAGGTGGGGCCCGACGTGTTCCTGCCCCGGCCCAAGGTCGAGTCGGCCCTGGTCTCGATCGAGCGGCGGGCGACGCCGGCCACCGAGGCCGACCCCGATGTGCTGTTCCCCCTGGTCCGGGCGGGCTTCGGACAGCGCCGCAAGATGCTCCGCCGGTCGCTGGCCGGTCTGGTCGACCCGTCGGCCTTCACCGAGGCCGAGGTCCGCCCCGAGGCCCGCGCCGAGGAGCTCAGCGTGGACGACTGGGGCCGCCTGGCCCGAGCGGCGACCGCCACGCTCGGCTGACCCTTCCGCCCCTGATCGCCAGCTCGAGGGGGTGGAGGGGTCAGGGGGTGTCGAGGGCGAGGTGGTGGACGACGTGGCCGTCGTGGGTGCCGACCTCGACGGCGCCGAGACGTCGGGCTACGGCGAGCGAGGCGGCGTTGTCGGGCAGGACCTCGATGACGGCTCGGCGGGCGCCCCACCTCTCGACGGCGTGGCCCAGGGCGGCTCGGGCGGCGGCCAGGGCCACGCCCCGGCCCCGCCAGGCGGGGACGGTGGCGTAGGAGAGGCCGACGTCGCCGTCAGGGCGGCGGCGCACGGCCACGTGGCCGACGAGGTCGCCGCCGCGCCACACGGCGAAGGCCCGGACCTCCGCCGTCTCGGCCCGCTCCCGGGCGATGGCGGCGTGGACCTCGACGGCCGTGGCCGTGCGGGGGAACCCGAAGCCGCGCCGGGTGGCCTCGTCATCGATGGCCCGGTGGGCCTCGCCGTCGGCGTGGCGCTGCGGTCGCAGCTCCAGCCCGTCGGCGGCCGGGATCGGTGGGGGCGGCCGGTCCGCGAGCAGCAGCGTCTCGCCCGCGACGGGGGTGAAGCCGGCGGCCAGCAGGGCGCGCACCGATCGGACGTTGCCGGGGGCGGTCGACGCCCACAGCCCGTCACCGTCGGGGACGAGGTGGCGAGCGGCCCGGGCCAGGGCCCTTCCCCGACCGCCGTCCCGGGCGTCGGCCGCGACGGCGTAGCCCACCTCCCACCGGCCGGCCAGGCCGCGGCCCAGCACCAGCGAACCGTGGTCGTCGGCGGTTCGCCAGCCCCGTCTCTCGGTCCGCGCCACCCGCGAGGTGACGACGTCGGGGTCGGCCGGCGCGAGGTCGAGGGGCGGCGGGCCGGCCAGCGCGGGGGCGACGAAGGCGATGTCGCCGGGTGCCGGGTCGCGCCCGGACCGCTCGGCCAGCCACAGCAGGACGGCGGGGTGGCCCCACAGCGAGAACAGGCCGGCGGGGATCCGGCTGCGGACCTCGTCGGCGGGCACGTCGGTGGCGATCACGAGGTGGCCGTCGAAGCCGATGACCGCATCGTCGGCGTCGGGCCCGAGTGAGGGCAGGACGTCGACCACCCCGTCGGAGGGCGGGGGCCGCCCCGCCGCCGCCTCGGCCAGCACGTGCGCCAACGGATGCTCCACGCCGGGGATCCTTGCTCGTAGCGTGCGGTCGTGGCGACGACCTATGACTACCGGCGTCAGGCCCTGACCTACGACCGCACCCGCGCCGCCAGCCCTTCGGTGCTCGAGCCGCTCGCCGGCGCCCTGGGTCGCCCTGGCTCCGTGCTCGACGTGGGTGGCGGGACCGGCAACTACAGCGCCGCCCTCCGCGACCGGGGCTGGCGGCCCGTGGTGGCCGATCGCAGTCCGGCGATGCTGGCGCGGGCCCGGGACAAGGCTCTGCCCGCCGTGCTCGCCGACGCGACCCGGCTGCCGGTGCCCGACGGCGGGGTGGACGCGGTGGTGATGGTGTCGATGCTCCACCACGTGCCCGACTGGCCGGACGCCCTGGCCGAGGCCCGCCGCGCCGTCCGCCCCGGTGGGTGCGTGGCGCTGGTGGCCTTCGGGCGGGAGCACCTCGACGTCCACTGGCTGACCCGCTACCTGCCCACCGCCACGGCGCACTTCGCCACGACCCACCAGCGGCTCGGCGACGTGGTGGCCGCCCTGCCGGGCGCGGTGGTCACCCCGCTGCACTACGCCGACGTGGTCGACGGCTCGATGGCCGCCCTCTGCCGCCGGCCGGAGCTCCTGGTCGACCCGGACGTCGCCCGCCAGACCAGCTTCGTCGAGTGGGCCGCGGACCACGCTCCCGAGGAGCTCGAGCGGGGCATGGAGCGGCTGCGCACCGACCTGGCCGCCGGTCGCCGCCCCCAGGATGGCGACGCCGACCTCCGTCGCCGGCTCGGGGACGCCTCGCTGATCTCGTGGGTGCGGCCCGACGTCTGACCCCACCACCGCCTCCTCGAACTGGCGATCAGATCCGGCGGCTTCCCGCCGGATCTGATCGCCGCTTCGGGGGAGGGGCGAGCGTCGAAGCACCGGAGGCGGACAGGTGTTCGCTATCCTCGGCCGCCATGCCGGTGCCCGAGACGCTCAGCCGGGCCCAGGCCCGCCGCATCGCCCTGGCCGCCCAGGGCTTCACCGAGCCCCGGCTCGGGTTGGACGGCAGGCGGGTCGACCGCCGCCACGTGCACCGGGTCCTCGACCGGGTCGACCTGGTGCAGATCGACTCGGTCAACGTGTGCGTGCGCAGCCAGGAGATGCCGCTGTTCTCCCGGCTCGGGCCCCACCCCCGCGACCTGTGGCACCGGATGGGCGAGGCCAAGGAGGTCTTCGAGTACTGGGCCCACGAAGCATCGCTGCTGCCGGTCGACCACTGGCCGCTGATGCAGTGGGCCATGGCCAACGGGCGGATGTGGGGCGGGTCGTGGAACGTCCACGAGACCCGCCCGGACTACGTCGAGGCCGTTTTCGACGAGGTCGAGGCGCGGGGCCCGATCACCGCCGGCCAGCTCTCCGACCCGGGCACCAAGCAGAAGGGGATGTGGGAGCGCTCCGACGGCAAGAAGGCTCTCGAGTACCTGTTCGGCATCGGGCGCATCACCGGGCGGCGCGACCCGAGCACCTTCGCCCGCCTCTACGACACGCTCGAGCGGTCGATCCCGGCCGAGGTCCTGGCCCGGCCGGCCCTCTCGGAGGCCGATGGCCGGCGGGAGCTGATCGATCGGGCGGCCCGGGCCAACGGCATCGCCACCGAGCGCTGCCTCACCGACTACCACCGGCTCAACGGGCCCAAGACCCGGCCCCACATCGCCGAGCTGGTCGAGGAGGGGCGACTCATCCCGGTCCGGGTCGAGGGCTGGGATCGACCGACCTACCTCCACGTCGAGGCCACCCTGCCCCGCTGGGTCCGCGCCCGGGCGCTGCTGACGCCCTTCGACTCGCTGGTCTGGGAACGGCGCCGGCTGGAGGAGCTGTTCGACTTCCGCTACCGGATCGAGATCTACGTGAAGCCCGAGGACCGGGTCCACGGCTACTACGTGATGCCCTTCCTGCTGGGCGATCGGATCGTGGCCCGGGTCGACCTCAAGGCCGATCGGGCCGTGCGCGCCCTGCGGGTCCAGTCCGCCTTCCGCGAGCCCGGCACCATCGAGGTCGACGTGGCCGAGGCCCTGGCCGCCGAGCTGGCCCTCATGGCCGGGTGGCTGGGTCTCGAGCAGGTGGCCGTCGCCCCCCGAGGCGACCTGGCCCCGGCCCTGCGGGCCGCCGTGGCCGCCATCCCGGTCGAGGCCTGAGGGTCAGCGCACCCCGCCGCAGCGGGCGTTGAACCAGGTGATGACCACGGACCGGTGGGGATCGCTCGCCGCCGCCGCGGGCGAGGTCCTGAGGGTGAGCGCCAGCGCCTCCAGCGCGGGGCGGACGTCGGCGGGGGCTCGGGCGCCGGCCTGCTCGAGGGCCACCGCCGAGCGCTCGAGGGCGGCGGGGTCGGTGGCCATCAGGCCCAGGTCGGCCCGGGCGAGCGCGCCGCAGGTCGAGCGGTCCTCGGCGACGATGGCCGTCCGGCCCGGGATCCCGCTGTCGGCCGGGGCGGAGGGGCCCAGTCGCGAGCACCCGCTGACCAGGACCAGGAGGACGAGGGTGGAGGCGACCGCACGCATGCGAGGGCCGAACCTGCCCGAACCCCCCTTGCCATCCGTGCGCGCCGTGACCCGCGCCCGGCGTACTCCCCGAACCGTGTGCGAGTGTCGCCGCAGGACGGGCACAATCGCACGAGGTTCGGCTGGGTCAGACGCCGGCGACCTCGGTCGTGAGGGTGGCGCGGTCGAGCTTCTGCATGGCGGTCAGGGGGAGGTCGCGCCGGAGGGCCAGGTCCTCGGGGAGCTTGTGCCGGGCCAGGAGGTCGGCCCCGAAGGCCCGCAGCTCCGCCAGCGACGGGGGGGCGTCGGCATCGACCGGCACCACGACCGCCACGCCGACCTCGCCCATCACCGGGTCGGTGCGGGGCACGACGGCGACCTGGGCGACGCCGGGGTGCCGCCCGAGCACGGCCTCCACCTCCTGGGGGTGGACGTTGTAGCCGCCCCGGATGAACATCTCGGACCGGCGGCCGGTGAGCACGAGGCACCCGGCGGCGTCGCGCCCGAGGGCGCCGTCGGCCGGCTCGATCCGCCCCAGGTCGCCGGTGCGGAGCCAGCCGCCGGGCGCCCGCAGCTCGGCCGTGGCGGTCTCGTCGTGGAGGTAGCCGTCGGTGGCGGCCAGGGAGCGGAGCCACACCTCGCCGGGCTCGCCGGCGGGGACGGGGCGGCCGTCGTCGTCGTGGATCACCACCTCGATCCCGCCCCGCGTCCGGCCCACGGTGTGGAGGCCCTCGGCGTCGGGGGCGTCGAAGGCGGTGCCGGTGCCGACCCCGCCCGACTCGGTCGAGGAGTAGCGGATCGAGTAGCCGGCCCCGAACCGCCGGCGGGCCTCGGCGACCAGGGCCGGGGGCGACGGCCCCCCGCCGACGATGAGGCCCTTGACCGACGACAGGTCGCGCTGGTCGAAGGTGGGCTCCCGCAGCAGCAGGGCGATCTGGGGCGCCACGCCGCCGAGCGCCGGCAGGCCGACCCGCTCGGCCAGGGCCAGGACGTCGGCCGCCCGCCACCGGTCGAGCAGGTGCGTGGTCGTGCCCGTGCGCAGGTACCAGGCCAGCTTGGTGGTGAACCCGACGTGCGCCATCTGGGTGGCGGCCAGCATCGGGGCGGGGGCGGCGGCGGGGTCACCCCATGCCAGGCCGGTGTCGATCCGGGCGATGGCCTCGATGTGGCGGTCGCGGAAGATCGCCCCCTTGGGCCGCCCGGTCGTGCCCGACGTGAACACGACGGCGGCCAGCCGCTCGGCGTCGGCCGGGCGGTGGGGGACGGGCCCGTCGGACGCCAGCGCCGTCACCTCGTCGGCCTGGGCGACGACGAGGGCCGGCTCGGCCAGGTCGACGCAGGCCTGCTGCTCGGCCGGCGCCAGGCGGGGGTTGATGCCGGCGGTGGCGGGCCCGGCCTTGGCGCAGGCGATGGCGAGGACGACCCACTCGACGCCGGAGGCGAGGGTCAGCGCGACGACGTCGCCGGGCCCGAGGCCCCGGGCCGCCAACCCGGCCGCCACCGCATCGGACCGCTCGTCCAGCTCGGCGTACGACGTCGGTCGCCCCTCGGCATCGACGAACGCCGGCCGCTCGCCGAACCGTCGCCCCGCCTCCCGGACCGTCTCAGCCAGCACGGTGCTGGTCCGTTCCCGCGCGCTGGTGCACCACCCGTGACCCACCACCGCGCCGGAACGCCACGGGCGGTGCATCGACGTCACCGGTCGACCTTCCGGCGCGGTCGCAGACCGCCGGCGGCGCACCACCGCGCGAGAAGGTCGACCTGCGGGGGGTGTGGTTCACGGGGCGCTCAGCGGTCGCGGGGGACGATGCGCTCGCCCTGGAAGGCCTTCTGCCCCTCGGCCAGGGCCTCCTCGCTCAGCCCCAGGTTGAGCAGCGGGTTGCCGAGGGACAGCGCCTGCTGGCGGGTCAGCTCGCGCCCCGCCCACAGGGTGCGGAGGGTGGCCTGGATGGCCGCCGGCGGGGCCGAGGCGATGGCCGCGGCCGCCCAGCCGGCGGCGTCGGCCAGCGCGTCGGCGTCGGCCACGACCTCGGACACCAGCCCGATCTCGTGGGCCCGCGCCGCCGTCATCCGCTCGTGGTTGCCGAGCAACGTCATGCGCAGGACCTCGCCGAAGGGCATGTCCCGGTGGAGCATCAGCAGGGGCTCGTAGACCGCCGGCATGCCGTAGGTGACGTGGGGGTCGAAGAAGCGCGACGCCTCGGTGGCGATGATGAAGTCGGCCTCGCCCAGCAGGTAGAAGGCGCCCCCGCAGGCGATGCCGTCGACCGCCGCGATCACCGGCTTCCACAGCTCGTTGGCCTTGGGCCCGAGCTGCTGGCCCGGGTCGTCGTAGGTGTAGGGCGAGAACGTGTACTCGGCCCCGCCCTCGGACGGCACGAAGTCACGGTCGATGCCGGTGCAGAAGGCCTTGCCGCCCTCGGCCCCGAGCACGATGCAGCGCACCTCGTCGTCGGTGCGGAGCCGGCGCCAGAGGGCCTGGAGCTCGTCGCACATCACCTGGTCGAAGGCGTTGTAGCGCTCGGGCCGGTCGAGCGACACCCAGCCCACGCCGTCGGCGACGCGCCAGGTCAGCGTGGTCAGATCCGTGGTCACAGGCGGGACCCTACGCACGCCGCGCTAGGCCGACGCCGGGACGCGGTCGCGGTCCAGGTCGAGGCTGAGCATGCGGATGGCGTTGCCCCGCATGATCTTGTACACGGCCTCGTCCGGCAGGCCCTTCATGAACCCCTCGGCGATCTGCTTGGTGTCGGGCCACGTGGAGTCGGTGTGCGGGTAGTCGGTCTCGAAGGTGATGTTGTCGACACCGACGATGTCGAGGCTGTCGATGCCGTGCTGGTCCCGGAAGAAGCAGCCGAACATGTTCTTGTAGTAGTAGGTCGACGGCGGCTCGGGGATGAGGTCCTTGACCCCGCCCCACGCCCGGTGCTCGCGCCACACGTCGTCGACCCGCTCGAGGATGTAGGGGATCCAGCCGATCTGGCCCTCGCTGTAGGCCAGCCGGAGATCGGGGAACTTCACCAGGTTGCCGCTGAAGAGCCAGTCGCTCATCGACGCCATGGCGTTGTTGAAGCTGAGCGACGCGGCCACTGCCACGGGCGCGTCGGGCGAGGTGGCCGGCATGCGCGACGACGAGCCGATGTGCATGTTGATGGTGGTCTCGGTGTCCTGGCAGGCGGCGAAGAACGGGTCCCAGAAGCCGGAGTGGATCGACTCCAGGCCGAGGTGCGGCGGGACCTCGCTGAAGCAGACGGCGTGGACGCCGCGGTCGGCGTTGCGGCGGACCTCGGCGGCGGCCAGGTCGGCGTCCCACAGCGGGATGATGATCAGCGGGATCAGGGCGCCGCCCGAGTCGCCGCACCACTCCTCGACCATCCAGTCGTTGTAGGCCTTGATGCAGGCCAGGCCCATGTCCCGGTCGGGGTGCTCGGTGAAGGTCTGGCCGCAGAAGCGGGGGAACGACGGGAAGCAGAGCGATGCCTCGACGTGGTTGATCTCCTGGTCCTCGACCCGGGCCTTGGGGTCGTAGCACCCGGG
>DATHEV010000758.1:0-3615 GCA_035318405.1 Iamia sp. | reverse complement strand
GGGCGTCTCGTCGACCTACCTGGCCGACCCGGCGCAGGCCGCCAAGGTGGCCAAGTACGTGGCCATCGACGGCCAGCCGTGCCCCGATGTCGTGCCCTGCGTCGCCCCCACCCAGGCGGACCTCCCCGGACAGTCCCACGTCGAGGTGGCGACGTCGAAGGAGTCCTTCGCCATGCAGTACGAGTTCCTCGTCGGCGAGGCGCCCGAGGTCGTCGACATCGTCCCCCAGCGGGCACCCGTCGAGATCGAGGGTCGGGCGGTCAACTTCCCCGCCAACACCGGGCGCGAGGCCACCCTGGACATCTGGGCGGTCGACCCCGACACCGGCGCCCGCGCCGGCGACGAGCCCCACGCCACCTTCGAGCTGGGCCCCGACGGCGCCTTCGGGCCCCTCGAGATCGAGTCCGGCGCCCACTACGAGTACGCCCTCACCACCGATGCGTCGCCGGTGACGCACCACCTCTACCTCCAGCCCTACGTGCGCAGCAGCCACCTCGTCCGCCTGCTGTCGTCCCCGCCCGATGGCCCGACGCGCGCCAACACCAACACCGGCGACGACCACGCCTCGCTCATCGCCATCCGCATGCGGGAGTGGTACGCCGAGGGCGACGACCGCGACGTCCTCGAGATCAGCGTCGACGGTGGCGAGTCGGTGGACGCCGTCACCGACTTCGTGGGGAACGGGACCATCGGCCTCCACCTGCACGACGACGCCGCCACGCCCGGCGAGACCACCCTGGAGCCGCTGCCCTACTTCTCCGAGCAGCCGTTCCAGAGCGGCATCGACGTCTTCATGCCGGCGTCCGCCGACGGCAGCGGGACCATCACCGTCACCAACCTCCCGCGTGGCGACGCCGAGCGGCCCCAGGTGCTGAACGTGCCGGCGTGGCCGTCGAGCGAGCACGCCACCAGCGTCGTGTTCACCGACTGGGCGGTCGACGCTCCGGCCTGATGGCCAGGCGTCTCGGGTGGCTCAGCCGATGAGCGACGCGGGCACGGCGAGCTGCTCGTAGACCCGCTCCAGCTCGGGCTCGTCATGGTCGCCGCAGGCGGCCGCCAGCTGGTCGATCAGCCCGTCGAACTCCCGGCCCGTCGTACCGTCGTAGGAGTCCTCCATCGGCCCCCACACGTCCCAGGGCAGCATCTCGACCTTGTCGACGAGGCTGGCGAGGTCCCTCATGGCGTTGCCGCGGATCTCTCCCGCGCCCCAGTTCTCGGTGCCGAAGACGCCGAAGAGGGCCGCATCCTCCTGGCCCGATCGAACCAGCTGCCAGGCCTCGCCGGCGGTCAGGAACTCACCGGGAAGGAGGTCCTCGGCGCGGGCCGCACCGGGGGTGTCTCGGCCGACGTACTCGGGATCGATGCGGATCCAGCGTCGATCCTCGGGGGACCAGTACTCGACGATCCAGTGGTCGACCTTCTGGGGGGCGACGAAGTAGGTGGCGAAGCCGCACCGGGCCCGGGCCGGGACACCGATGGCCCGCAGGAAGGCCGTGGCCATGACGGCGAAGTGGCGACAGGTCCCGACCACTCGGCGCTCGGCCGGTCGACGTCGGTCGAGGGGCGCGGCGTCGAGCTCGAGCACCCGACCCACCAGGGCGCGGGCCGGACGGGTGTTGCTCTCGGCCATGCGGTGCTCGGACAGTCCCGCGCCCGCGGCATCCGGGGGTGACACCACGAGGCCCTGCGCGGCGCGGCACAGGCCTCTCGGGTCCGGATCGAGCCCGCGGATCAGCTCGACCTGATCGGCCGACAGCTCGGTGAGCGGTCCCGGGGCGGCGTAGAACGCGAGGTCCTGCCCCGGCACTCCGACCTCAGAGCTTGGGGAGGTTGGACCCGATGGGGCAGAAGCCGATCGGGGTCTTTGTGCCGGGGACGTTGGTGGGACGGCCGCGGGGGGTCGGCGCGTTGGGCACGTCGTGGCAGCCGTCCTCCATGTCGAAGATGGCCTGGGGGTACCGGATGCACGGGTGCATGGGGGCGAAGGCATCGGCCGCGTACTCCAGGTCGTCGACGACCCAGAGGTGGAGCATGTAGTAGCGCTCCATGTTGAGGTTGATGCCGCCCGACTGGGAGCAGCCCTGGTCGCTGCCGTTGATGCCGATGATGGTCGGGTTGCGCTTGCTCAGGCACAGGCGCGGGTGGTGGTGCCACCAGTCGACGCCCCCGGCGAAGCCGGCCGGCGGCCCGGTGGTGGAGCGGATGTACCAGGACATCCCCACCAGCTCGGCGTTCGGGCCGTCGTTGTCGTACTGGAGGGTGTTGGGCTTGGTCGGGTCGAAGGTCGCCGTCCCCGGCAGGATCGGGTCGTGGCGGTTGAACGAGGGGCTGTTGATGGTCGCCTCGTCGAAGGTGTTCTTGGAGTGGTGGGTGCCCATGCCCGAGAAGTACTCGAAGGAGACGCGGAAGCCGCCGGCCTCGGCGCTGGCCCGCGTCGGGTACTGCTGGGCGTAGGCCTTGGCCTGGGCCATGTAGCCCTGGAGCGCGGCGCACTCGGCCGGCAGCAGGGCCTTGCGCAGCCGCCCGGCGTAGAAGTTGACCGTCCCCATGCCCGGACCGGTGACCGAGTTGTAGGCCCTCGGGGCGCAGGCCCAGGCCCCCGAGGCGGCCTCGCGCGGTGGCGTGGGAGCCGGTGGCTCGCACGCGGTGGCTCCGGCCACGAGGACCACGCCGACCACCGCCAGTCGGATCTGTCGTCCGAACCTCATCTGACCCTCCGCCCTGCCCTGCGCTGTGACGTGTTCTCCGGCCCGTGACCCTAGTCACTCGGACGGCTGGTTAGCGTCGCGGGGGTGACGACGTACGAAGCCGGCGGCCGCACGATCGAGATCACCCACCCCGACCGGGTGCTGTTCCCGGACGACGGGCTCACCAAGGCCGACCTGGCCGAGTACCACCACCAGGTCGCGCCGACCCTGGTCCGCCACCTGGCCGACCGGCCGCTCATGCTCCAGCGCTTCCCGGAGGGGATCGACGGCGCCGGCTTCTACCAGAAGGAGGCCGGGCGGGGCGTCCCCTCGTGGGTGCGGACCTTCGAGGCCCGCAAGGAGGGCGGCACGGTCAACCACCCGGTGGTCGACGACGAGGCCGCCCTGCTGGCCCTCACCAACCTGGGCACCATCTCGTTCCACCGCTGGCCCAGCCGGGTCGACGACCTCGAGCACCCCGACCTCCTGCTGGTCGACCTCGACCCGTCGGACGACGACTTCGACGGCGTGCGCCGGGCGGCCCGCTGGACCCGCGCCGTGCTCGACGAGCTCGATCTGGCCTCGTACCTCCAGGTCACGGGGTCGCGGGGCATCCACGTGGTGACGCCCGTCGACCGGGGCGCACCGACCGAGGCCGCCGCCGGCTTCGCCCAGCGCGTCGCCCGCCTGCTCGCCCTCCGCCACCCCGATGCGCTGACCGACGAGGGCCGCAAGGCCAAGCGCAAGGGCCGGCTCTACATCGACGTGGCCCGGAACGGCTGGGCCCAGACGGCGGTGACGCCCTACTCGGTCCGCCCCCGGCCCCGGGCGCCGGTGGCCACGCCGATCACGTGGGACGAGCTCGAGGACGACGACCTCCGCCCCGACGGGTTCACCATCGCCACCGTGCCGGCCCGGCTCGACGAGG
>DATHEV010000757.1:0-2014 GCA_035318405.1 Iamia sp. | reverse complement strand
TGGTCGACCGGCTGGTCGAGGCCTACCCCCAGGCCGAGGTCCAGGACCGGGACGAGTACGCCGAGGCGCAGACGAAGCAGATGGACGTCATCCTCAGCCTCATCTACGCCCTGCTCGGCCTGGCCGTGCTCATCGCCCTCCTGGGCATCGCCAACACCCTGGCCCTCTCGATCTTCGAGCGGACCCGGGAGCTGGGGCTGCTCCGGGCGGTGGGCATGACCCGCCCGCAGCTCCGGGCCACCGTGCGGTGGGAGGCGGTCATCATCGCCCTCCTCGGCACCTCCCTGGGCATGGGGCTCGGCGTGGTGTTCGGCTGGTCGATGGTGAAGGGCCTCGGCGACGAGGGCCTCACGACCTTCCAGCTGCCGGTCCCGACCCTGGTGGTGGTCACCGTGATCTCCGCCCTGGCCGGCACCGCCGCCGCCCTGCTCCCCGCCCGTCGGGCCGCCCGGCTCGACGTCCTGGGGGCGATCGTCGGCGAGTAGCACCCGAGATGCCCCAACCCCTCCCGAGCTGGGTGGGTTCCGTCGGATGGATGTCCGCCGGAACCCACCCAGCTCGGCGCGTAGGGTGCCCGTGACGAGTGAGAGGAAGGCCGCGATGGGCGCGGGGCTGACCGTTCTGGTGATGGGGCCCGTCGAGGTCCGCGGGCCCGCGGGGCCGATCCCGATCTCGGGGGCCAAGCTCCAGGTGCTGCTGGCCACGCTGGCCCTCGCCGCCCCGCACCCGGTCTCCGACGATCGGTTGATCGAGGAGATCTGGGGCGAGGACCAGCCGGCCAACCCGGCCAACTCGCTCCAGGCCCAGGTGTCGCAGCTGCGTCGCCTGCTCGGGCGGGACGCCGTGGCCCGCCGGGGGGCCGGCTACGCCCTCGACGTCACCGCCGACCAGGTCGACGCCCACCTCCTGGACGACATCGCCACCGCCGCCCGGGAGGCGGCGGAGGCCGGTGACCAGCGAGGGGCGGCCCAGCAGCTGCGGCGGGCGCTCGGCCTGGTCCGGGGCCCGGTGCTGGGCGACCTGCTCGACCACGAGCGGCTCCGGGCGGCGGCGGCGTCGATCGAGGAGCGGGTGCTCGCCGTGCAGGAGGCGCTGGGCGACGCCGAGCTGGCGTCGGGCCGTCACGCCGAGATCGTCGGCCCGCTGACCGAGCTGGTGCAGGCCCACCCGCTGCGCGAGCGCTTCGCCGCCCAGCTGATCACGGCGCTGTACCGCTGCGGCCGCCAGGTCGACGCCCTCCAGGCCTACGCCGGCGTGCGGGAGGCGCTCGTCGAGGAGTTCGGGATCGACCCCGGCGCCGAGCTGCGCGCCCTCGAGGCCCAGGTGCTGGCCCACGACCCCGCCCTCGCCGCCCCGGCGTCGGCGGCCGCGATGGCGGCGCCGGCGTCCGACGAGCCCGGGGCCATCGACGGGCTCGATGCGGCCCACGCGGCCCGGCGCTCGGCCTTCCACCAGGCGCCGGGCCGGCTCCCGCTGGTGGGCCGCGAGCCCCAGCTCGAGGTGCTGCGCACCGACCTGGCCGACGTCCTCCAGGGCCGCGGGCGGGTCGCCGTCCTCGTGGGCGAGCCCGGGATCGGCAAGACCCGTCTCGCCGAGGAGCTGGCCGACGAGGCCGAGTGGGCCGGGGCCTCGATCGGCTGGGGGCGCAGCCACGACGGGCAGGGCGACGTGGCCTTCCGGGCCTGGTCCCAGGTGGTCGCCACCCTGGTGGAGCGGGTCCCCGAGCCGCTCGTCCTCGACGCCCTCGGGCACGGCGGGGCGGACATCGCCCGGATCTCCCCCGAGGTGCGCGACCTCGGGCTCGACGCCCCCGGCGCAGTGGCGAGCGACCCCGATCTGGCCCAGTCCCGGCTGGCCGACGCCCTCGTGGCCTTCCTCCGCGCCCTGGCCCAGTCCCGGCCGCTGGTGATCGTCCTCGACGACATCCAGTGGGCCGACCCGGCCTCGCTCCGGGTGCTCGCCGTGGTCGCCCGCGAGATCGCCGACGCCCGCGTCCTGATGCTCGCCACCTACC
>DATHEV010000756.1:0-2083 GCA_035318405.1 Iamia sp. | reverse complement strand
CCGTCCTCGGCGGGCCCGGCGCCGTGGTGACATCTCCTCGTCGAACGACGGGAGTGCTTCGGCGAGGGCCCACCCGGGCGGGGCCACGATCGCCGTCGGGTCGTCCCCCTCGCCTCGGATGGAGCGCACCCAGTCGGTGCCCGTCCGCGCCCCCCCGCTCTCGAAGCGCCAGTCCCAGCCGGCGAGCTCGTCGACGATCGGCTCCAGGCGCGGGTCGTCGACGGCGACGGCGGCGAACCAGTGGGCCGAGGCCGTGACGTCCATCCCCCGGAGCGGTCCGGCGTACAACGTGTCGACCCCGGCCTGACGGCGGAGGCTCTCGGCCGCGGCATCGATGGGGACGTCGTGGGTCATCTCGGAGAAGAGCAGTCGCCACCAGGCCTCGGGGGGCGCGCCGATGGCCACACCGATCGTCGGCCCGACGCGCCCGTCCAGCTCGATCAGGTGCGGCTCGACCGGCCCGTCGCCGGCGACGATCAGGCAGGACGCCACCTCGCCGAGCACCGCGGCCTCGTCGTCCGACAGGGCCGACAGGTCGGTCGCGCTGACGATGGCGATGTCGTAGGTGTGGCTGGCGTCGAACCGCTCGGCGTCGAACACGAACCCGTGGTGCTCGGTGTCCTGCACGGTCGCGAGCCACCCGTCCGCCTCCGGCCCGGGGAGGACCCCCACGCGCAGCGGCCACTGCCACCGGAGCGGGCGCGCCGGACCGTGGGCATCGAGCGAGGGCACGATCATCAGCCCGTCGACCTCACCGATGGCGCGCAGACGCGCGACGTCGCCCGGGCTGTCGACGCGCACCCGGAGGTAGCGCCGCATCCCGCGGTCGAGCGGGGGGAGCGCGGCCGACCACACCGTCTCGAGCGCCCGCTGCTCCTCCGAGTCGACGACGAGGTCGTCGGCGGCGCGCCACCGGGGGATCTCCTGGCCGTGGGCGACCTCGCCTCGGAGCTCGGCCGGGAGGTCGGCCGACAGCCACACGGTCGACGGGTGCAGGTACAGACGCAGGTCGTTCTCGGCCCGGGCCATCACCGTGCCGCCGTCGGACCAGGGGTCGCCGGCGAGCAGGAGTCCCGCCGCCATCTCGGAGCGCGCGCTCACGGCACCGCTCGATCGCTGCCCACGATGTCGGCCATCGCCCGGCCCCCTGACACTCTTTGGAGGAAACCTACTCGGGCGTGTGGCACAGGGCGTCGCCTTCGGCGGCCAGGGCCGACCCGTCAGCAGGAGGACGTCCATGGGAGCGGTCACGACGAGGGTGCACTGCAAGGGGGCGCCGGCCATGGAGGACATCGCCCTCGACGAGGTCTCGCGCTACGCCGACGAGCCCGACGCCTGGCTGTGGATCGACCTGTGCGGGCCGACGAAGGCGGACCTCGACGTACTCGCCGGTGAGCTCGGCCTCCACGACCTCGCCGTCGAGGATGCGCTCGAGCCCCACCAGCGACCGAAGCTCGACCACTACCCGTCGCACCTGTTCCTCTCGTGCCACGCCGTCCACCTCGATCGGGAGGCCGCCGAGCTCGAGAAGCACGAGATCGACGTCTTCATCGGCGACAGCTGGCTGATCACGGTGCGCGCCGACGACGCCTGGTCGTTGCAGCCGGTGGTCGAGCGGTGGGAGCGGACCGAGGACATCGAGGCCCACGGCGTGAGCTACCTGCTCTACGGCCTGCTCGATGCCGTCGTCGACGGCTACTTCGAGGCGGTCGAGGCCTTCGACGAGTTCTACGACGAGGTCAGCGAGGGCATCTTCGCCGACACCCCGCTCGCCCCGTCGGAGCAGAAGCACTGGTTCGGCATGCGCCGGGCGCTCGTCCGCTTCCACCGGCTCGTGGTGCCGATGCGGGAGGCCGTCAGTGCCCTCATGCGCCACGACAGCTCGTTCGTCGGCTCCGACCTGCGCCCCTACTACCAGGACGTCTACGACCACATCCTGCGGGTGAGCGAGTCGTCCGAGTCGCTCCGCGACCTGGTGAGCACGATCGTCGAGACCAACCTGAGCCTGCGCGACTACCGCCAGAACCAGGTGATGAAGAAGGTGACCAGCTGGGCGGGCATCATCGCGGTCCCCACACTGATC
>DATHEV010000755.1:0-2574 GCA_035318405.1 Iamia sp. | reverse complement strand
CGCCGCAGGGAGGGGCGCACCCCAGGTGGGGTCGGGAGACCCGGCGGGGGGCGCACCCGCCCCGGGCGCACCCCCCGCCGGTGGGATCGTGGGCGGGCCGGCGGGGGGTGCCGGCGGCCAGTGACCGGGGGGCGGCGCCGGGGGCGGTGGCGGGCCCGCCAGGGATTGCGGGGGCCCGGCGGGAGCGGGCGGGGCGGGGGTCCAGGTCGACGTGTCCATCGGGTCCTCTGGGTCGTTCGGGCGAGTGCCGAGCACCGTAGGGAGGGACCCGGAAACCCTCGTGAAGGGCACGGGCAACGTCGGCTAAGCCGAACCTGGGAACCACCTGGGAGCGCCGGACCGGCGCCGCGGATCAGCCGTGGAACTCGTTGGTGGCGCCGGTGCCGGCGGCGATGTCACGGTCGTCGCGGCCGACGCGCAGCACCTCGGCGTAGTGCGCCACCTCGGCCTCGGTGGCGTCGCGCCCGAGCATGTACTCGACGTCGTTGGCGGCCAGGAGGCGGCGGCTCTCGATCGAGCCGAGCACCTGGCGGGCGATCGTCCACCGGTTGGCCTGGGCCTCGAGCCGGTTGACGAAGTAGGCCTCGCTGGCGGGGTCGACGGGACGCAGGAGCGCCCGTTCGAAGAGACGCCGGACGAAGCCGAGATCGGTCGCGCCGCCGGCGTCGTAGAACTCGGCCGAGGCGATGTACCCGACGACCATGTGCTCGTAGGGCCGGCCCCCGATCAGGTAGCTCGTCCAGAACTGCCGCTCCGGCGAGGCGAGCTCGCGGTCCAGGTAGGCCAGTCCGGGGCCCAGGATGAACGGCCCGTTGACGATGGCGCGCGACCGGGTGAGGGCCCGGGTGACGCTGATCCGGCTCGCCCCCATCTCCAGCCGGCGGGCCCAGAACCAGCGCTCGGCGTTGGTCGAGGCCCGCCAGAAGAGCTTCTGGTAGAGCTTCTCGATGTAGGGGCCCTCGACGCGCTCGGGGAAGGGCTCGATGGCGGCCGACACGCAGCCCTCGGGGCCGTTGACCGGGTTGCAGCGGGCGATGGTCCCACCCGGGATCTCGACCACGAAGCCGGTGCCGAAGGGCCGGGCGTACTCGCCCACGGGGTAGTCGGTCGAGACCCACTGAGCACCGCTCTGGAAGGCGGCGTCGCGACCGGTGACATCGCCCTCGCGGGCCTCGACGGTCTCGGCGTCGGACCGGGTCCGCACCATGTAGCCATCGGCGACCAGGTCCTGGATGTGGGCCACGTTGCCGCGGGAGTCGTTGACCTTGACGAAGGCGGCGTCGGCGTGGCCCGGCGTGGAGTTGGTGAACAGCACCCGGTCCTGCAAGGTCGGGTGGCCGGAGAGGTAGTCGGTGCGGTACCCGCCCTCGTTGTCCATGAGGAACAGGACCTTGCCCCGGGAGTCATCGACGGTGGGCCAGCCGGTGTCGAGGACGGCGTCCTCGAGGGTCGCGGCGTCGCCCCGGATGTCGTCGGGGGTGATGATCTCCTCGCGGGGGACGACGCTGAGGATCTCCTCGTCGAGGGCGTTCATCCCCGGCGTGTCCCACGCCTCGGGCTCGACGAACGGGCCGGGGAACCCGACCGGGCCGTCCTTGAGCTCGAGCATGATGGCGATGGGCAGGTGGTTCGGGTGGGCGTCGGACCAGGTCTCGACCGCCTCGAGACAGGCGACCAGCGTCAGGCAGGTCGAGCGGTAGTCGACGTCCTGGGCGTGGAGCACCTTGGTGCCGGGCTGCTGCATGGCGGCGGCGTAGGGCCCGTGGCCCGCCGCCTCCCGCAGGAGCGGGTTGGCGTAGAGGCCGCCCTCGTCGTCGCGGAAGACGTCGAGCTCGATCTGGCGGACCTTCTGCTCCTCGAACTGCTCGCCCAGCGGGGCGTGGGCGTACTGGAGGGCGTTGTCACCGTCGCCGATGAAGTTGCGGCGCACCGCGGTCTCCTCCGGCGAAGCGGCCAGGTGGTAGCTGTTGTGGCTACCCACGACCTGGACCTCGTTCAGGTGGACCTCGGTCGGGAGGGCGCCCGCCGGTGCCGGCGTCGTGCCCGTCACCCCGGCCAGTGCACCGGTGGCGAGCACCACTGTCAGTGCCGCGCGCCGCAGCCGTCGTCCCATGGTCGCATCGCTCACGTCGGAGTCCCCCTGGAGTCGTCGCCGCACCGGTGAAGGTAGCCGCCCGGTGGGTCCGAGGTGAACGGTGGGGGTCGGGAGGGCGGGCGGCCGCGGGCCGATAGCGTCGGCCGTCCATGGCGACGCTGGTCTGCTTCCACGCCCACCCCGACGACGAGGCCATCGGCGGCGGCGGTCTCATCCGCATGGTCGCCGACGCCGGCCACCGCGTCGTGCTCGTCGTCGCCACCCGGGGCGAGCGGGGCGAGATCATGCCCGGCGTCCTCGAGGAGGGCGAGCAGCTCGCCCTGCGGCGCACGGCGGAGGTCCATCGGGCAGCGGCGGTGCTGGGCATCGCCCGGGTCGAGTTCCTGGGCTACGTCGACTCCGGGATGATGGGCGAGCCGACCAACGACGAACCGTGGACCTTCTGGCAGGCCGACGTCGAGTCCGCCGCCCGCCGCTTG
>DATHEV010000754.1:0-2880 GCA_035318405.1 Iamia sp. | reverse complement strand
CCGCTGTCGACCGGCAGGCCCATCGGGACGAACCGGGCGGAGCCGGCCTGCCTCGCCCACCGCTCGACATCGGCGGTGTCGACGGCGTCGTCGACCGTGACCGACCGCAGCCCGGTCACCGCCAGCGCCGGCAGGTCGCTCGGACCCACCCGGCCGGCGGCCTGGAGGAGGGCGGCGGCGACCGCGGCGCCCCGCAGGTCGCGCCCCAGGGCGGAGAAGCCGTCGGCCCGCCAGCCACCGTCGGCCTGCTGGACCTCGACGTGGCGGGCCCGTCCGAGGCGCAGGGCGCCGGCCCCGTCGAGGGCCTGGCAGCCGGCGGCCAGCTCGAGGCCGGCGCTCTGGTCCCGGACGGGCTGGTCGACCTCGACCCGGATGCCGCCCACGGCGTCGACCAGCTCGACGGCGCCGGGGAAGTCGACCTGCACGTAGTGGTCGACCTCGATCCCGAGCTCGGTGCGCACCACCTCGATCAGGCCGTCGGGCCCGTCGTCGGCGAGCACCGACCTGATCGGCTGTCGGATCACGGACCCGTCCACGGCCAGGTCGCGCGGCACCGTGAGCATCCGCATCTCGCCGGCCGCCGGGTCGAGGCGCACCACGGCGATCGTGTCGGTGAGCTCGGCCCGGCTCCCCTCGATGTCGGGGCGGGGACCGTCGACGCCCACCACGAGGATGGTGACGGGCTCGCCCCCGGCCGGCGGGTCCTCGGCCAGGCCCGCGATCTCGACCTGCTCCGGCGTCACCCGGTCGCGCACGGCGGCGACGGCGCCCACGCCCAGGGCGGCGACCGACGCCACGCCCCCGACCACGGCGGCCCGGCGCTGGCGGCGACGCCGCACCCGGCGGAGCACGGCGGCGCGGAGGGGCCCGCTCGGGGGCGGGGGCTGGGGGTCATCGAGGTGCGTGAACATCGGGATCCTCCTCGAGGGTCGGGGACGGGGGCGGGGGCGGGCGCGGGGTGCGGTCGTCGGGCGGCGTCAGGCTCAGACGGAGGGCGGCGAGGCCGCGGTGGGCGTGCTGCTTGACCGTGCCCGGGGCGCAACCGAGGACCAGGGCGGTCTCGGCCTCGGAGATGTCGGCGAGGTAGCGGAGGGCCACGACCTCGCGCTGGCGCTTGGGCAGCCGGCGCAGGCCCTCGACCAGCTCGAGGTGCGACACCAGCCCGGCGGCCGGGTCGTCGGCGACACCCGCCGGGGTGGCGGCCACGGCCGCGGCGTGACGACGCTGGCGGGACCGGCGCCGGTGCTGATCGAGGGCCAGGTTCGTCGCCACCCGCGCCACCCAGGCCTCGGCGTAGGGCGCCACCCGGCGCCAGCGCAGGTACACCCGGACGAGTGCCTCCTGGGCGACCTCCTCGGCCTCGCTCCGATCGCCCAGCAGGCGGTACGCGACCCGGTGGGCCACGGCCGAGAGGTCGTCGAAGGCGTCGCCGAAGCGGTCCACGGTCACCTCCCCTCAACGCCGGCCCCACCCATCAGGTTGACACGCACCGGGTTGGTGCATCGACAGCGCCCGCCGCTAGGTTCGAAGACCTCCCTGGGCTCGAGCGGCCCGTCGCCGAGGAACGAGGCGACAAGAGCGGGAGAGACGGCTTCACTGCCCTCCGAGGCCCTGCCGAGGAGAGTGGCACCGCGACCAGGTCGACCAGAAGGCAGACGATATGGGTTCACTGATCAAGAAGCGCCGCAAGCGCATGCGCAAGAAGAAGCACAAGAAGATGCTGAAGCGCACCCGCTGGCAGCGTCGCGCCGCAGGCAAGTAGCCAGCTCCAACAGCTGTCGCTGACGACCGCCTGCTCCCCCCACGGGAGCGGCGGTCGTCGTCGCGTCCACGCCCGGCCCCTCAGAACAGGGTCGTCGGGGGGACGGCCATGGGCTCCGGCAGCGGGTCGACGGCCACCGACGCCGCCGCCCGCACCTCGTCGTGGAACCGGCGGGCCAGGCCGAGGGCCCCGTCGTTGTCCGGCGTGTGGATGAAGACCGTCGGGCTCCTCCCCTCGTCCAGCCACCCGGCCACCACCGGCACCCACGGCTGCCAGCCGGCGACCGTCGCGTCGACGTCGTCGCGACCGAGGTAGCGCACGACCGGCCGCTCGCCGAGGGCCACGACCCGGCGCGGCAGACGGGGCTTCTTGGCCCACCCGTCGCGCTCGGCGTCGCTGCCCGGAGGGTCGGCGAAGAGCGTGGTGGTGTCGAAGGTCGCCCACTCGGCGCCGCGATCGCGGAGCAGACGCTCGAGCGTGCGCCCGGCCGGGCTGCCGTCGAAGAAGCCCGGGTGCCGGACCTCGACCACCCAGCGGGGACCGTCGGGCCCACGAGCGAGGAAGGTCGCCAGGGCCCCGAGGTCGGAGGGACCGAAGCTCGCCGGGAGCTGGATGAACAGCTGCTCGCTGCGGTCGCCCAGCGGGGCCAGCAGCTCGACGACGCGGGCCACATCGGCCTCGGCGTCGCGAAGGCGGCCGCGGTGGGTGATGTCCTGCGGGAGCTTGAACAGGAAGCGGAAGCCGGGCGGCGTCTCGGCGGCCCAGGCGGCGACCGTGGCCGCCGACGGCAGGCCGTAGGCGGTGGTGTTGCCCTCCACGGCGGTGCACCAGGAGGCATAGGCGGGCAGCTGCTCGTCGCGACGCAGGTCGGCCGGGAGGCAGGGACCCCGCCAGGCGGCGTGGGCCCAGAGCGCGCACCCGACGCGGAGGATCGCCATGGCCCGATGGTGCCAGCCCGGCACGTGGGGCACGGCCTTTAGCAGGGTGCGGAAATAGTCCTCGTTGGTGCTCGCGATCGTTGGCGGGCTGGGGTAGACCGCGGGGATGCGCGGCAAGCCTGACCAGCAGCTGGCGATGCTCACCTCGTTGAGCACCGAGGATCTGATCCCGGCCGATCA
>DATHEV010000753.1:0-2450 GCA_035318405.1 Iamia sp. | reverse complement strand
GATCGGCGTGCGCCCGTCGGCCAGCTCGCCCGACACCTGCGAGGTCATGTGCATCACGTGGCTGTAGCGCTCGAGCGTCATCATCTCGTCCACCTGCTCGGTGCCGAACTCCACCACCCGTCCCACGTCGTTGCGGGCCAGGTCGATGAGCATGACGTGCTCGGCGATCTCCTTCGGGTGCTCCTTGAGCTCGGCCGCCAGCTTGCGGTCGTGCTCCTCGGTCGTGCCCCGCTTGCGGGTGCCGGCGATGGGCCGGGAGATCACCTTGCGGTCGCGCAGGCGGACCAGCGGCTCGGGCGAGGCCCCGACCAGCGACACCTCGGGGTGGCGCACGAAGTACATGTACGGGCTGGGGTTGACCTGGCGGAGCACCCGGTAGACGTCGAAGGGGTCGGCGTCGAGCTGGAGGTCGAAGCGCTGGGACAGCACGACCTGGAAGATGTCGCCGGCCAGAATGTGCTCCTTGGCCGTCTCGACGGCGGCCTCGTACAGCCCGCCACCCATGGTCGAGCTCACCTCGGGCAGCTCGTCGGACGGGTCGGGCGGGTCGAGCAGGGGCTCGCTCAGGGGGCGGGCGCCGTCGACGGCCAGCTGCTCGAGCCGCTCGACGGCGGCGTCGTAGGCGGCGTCGACCTGGCGGTCGCTGGCCCGCGGCGGCACCAGGGCGTTGGCGATCAGGGTGACCCGCTGGCGCCAGTGGTCGAAGGCGGCGATCTCGCCGATGATCGACATGACGGCGTCGGGCAGGTCGTGCTGGTCCTCGGGGACGTCGGGCAGGTGCTCGACCTCGCGCACGACGTCGTAGCCGAGATAGCCGAGGAGCCCGCCGTGCAGGGGCGGGAGGCCGAGGCCCTCGGGCGTCTTGGCCCGGGCCAGCAGGGCGTCGACGGCGGCGAGGATGCCCTCGTCGAGCGGCAGGTCCGAGGTGACGGCGGCGACGGTGCCGGGGTCGGCGCCCTCGACGGTGACGTCCTGGCCGTGGGCCACGAGGGTGGCGACGGGCCGGCGGCCGATGAACGACCAGCGCCCCCAGCGCTCGCCGTGCTCGACCGACTCGAGCAGGAAGCCGGACTCGTCGGCGGGGCAGAGCCGCTCGAAGATGGCCACGGGCGTGATCTGGTCGGCGAGCAGCTCGCGCCAGACGGGGACGACCGTGTGGTCGCGCGCCAGCGAGCGGAAGGTGGCCCGGTCGGGCGTGATCGGCATGGGGTCTCCGGTCAGTCGTTCCCGAACGAGCGGAAGAAGCAGGAGTGGGCGCCGGTGTGGCAGGCGCCCGCCCCCTCCTGCTCGACGACGAGCAGCAGGGTGTCGCCGTCGCAGTCGTAGCGGACCTCGCGCACCCACTGGCGGTCGCCGGAGGTGTCGCCCTTGCGCCACTCCTCCTGGCGGGAGCGGCTCCAGAACACCGAGCGGCCCTCCTCGAGGGTGCGTCGGAGGGTGGCCTCGGTCATCCAGCCCAGCATCAGGACCTCGCCCGTGCCCTGCTCCTGCACGATGGCGGGCACCAGGCCGGCGGCGTCGTAGCGGACCTGGGCCAGGTCGTCGGGGCGGACCTCGATCGGGGTGGCGGCGGGCATCAGGGTGAACCTACCGATCTCAGAGGTACAGCCCGGTCGAGGATTCCTCGAGCCGCTCGGAGGCCACGGCGTGGACGTCGCGCTCGCGGAGGATGACGAAGTCGTCGCCCCGGACCTCGACCTCGTAGCGGTCCTCGGGGTTGAACAGCACGTGATCGCCGACCTCCATCGACCGGACGTTGGGGCCGGCCGCCACCACCTCGGCCCAGGCCAGGCGCTTCGAGGTCTGGGCCGTGGCCGGGATCAGGATGCCGCCGCGGGTGCTGCGCTCGCCCTCGCTCTGGGCCCGCACGAGCACCCGGTCGTTGAGCATCTTGATGGGGAGCTTGTCGGGCTTGTCGGGCACGACCCGAGGCTACCGACGGGCCCGGCGCACCCAGCCGTCGACCGCCACCGCGGCCAGGACGACGAGGGCCAGGTCGGCGGGGACGCGGAAGCGGGGGTTGCCGTAGAACACGGCGGCCACGACCGTGACCATCACCGGCAGGGCCGCCAGCAGGACGACGGGGCGACCGGCCCGCCGCAGCCGGAGGGCGCCGGCGACGGCGCACGGCACCAGCAGGGCGAGGGTGCCCAGGCCGGCCCAGGCCACCGGGCGGGGCCGGTTCTGGAGCTCGTCCAGGTCGACGCCCGGGGCGGTGCGGAACACGCCCCACAGCCGGCCGACGCGGGCCGTCGCCACCTTGGGCAGCTCCGTCCGGTGGTCGCCGACGTAGGCCCGGGCGTCGGCGCGCAGGCGGGACGAGAAGACCGACTCCTCCAGCGTCTGGTTCGAGTGCCGGGCGAAGCAGTCCGAGGTCCACCCGCCCAGGCCGGGGCCCGAGTAGGTCTGGTCGCAGTTGGCCCCGGCGAAGGCGGAGTCGGCCGAGCTCG
>DATHEV010000752.1:0-2910 GCA_035318405.1 Iamia sp. | reverse complement strand
CCAGGGCCACGGCTACGCCACCGAGGCGGCCGCGGAGATGCTCCGGATCGGCTTCGGCGAGCTCGGCCTCCGCCGGATCGTCGCCTCCTGCTTCGCCGACAACACCCCGTCGTGGCGGCTGATGGAGCGGCTGGGCATGCGGAGGGAGCTGGCGTCCAAGGCCGAGGCCCTGCACCGCACGAAGGGCTGGCTCGACGGCTACCAGTACGCCCTCCTCGCCGACGAGTGGCGGGCCCGGCAGTAGCGGTCGCTCCGACCCGACGATCGTGAGGGTGGCGATGGTCGCGCTGGTGCTGGCGGCGCGGCCCGGGACGACGGTCGCGACCTACTCCCGGCGGGCCGTCGTCATCGTCCTCGTCGTCATCGTCGCGACGCTCGCCGTCGCCATCGGCCTGGCCGTCCGGCAGCGTCACCTCGATCGGGGCTCGAGCGTCGGGATCGCCATCGCCGGATCGCTCGCCGCCGGGGTGGTCGCCCTGTTCGGCGTCCTGCCCATCGTCTCGGTGCGCCCCGCGCCGCCCGGCTCCACGGAGCGCCAGGGCCTGCGGTGGTCGTGCTCCTCCCCGCCACGGCTGTCCGTTCGAGCGCGACCCGCACATCCGGTGGGACGGCGGCGGTTGAGAACCTGACGGGTCGTCAGATGTGGGGGTACGCTCCGGCCATGGCCCCCGCCGACGACTTCCCGAAGATCATCTCGGTCGACGACCACGTCATCGAGCACGCCACCGTCTGGCTCGACCGCCTGCCGAAGAAGTACCACGACGTCGGTCCCCGCACGATCCAGGAGCGCGGGACGATGAAGTTCGTCGGCGGCGTCTTCAGCTACGAGCCATCCGACGACGGCGAGCTGTGCGACTGGTGGCTCTACGAGGACAAGCGGGTCCCGCAGACCCGCCTCTCGGCCGCCGTCGGCTTCGACCGCGACGAGGTCAAGGTCACCGGCATCACCTACGAGGAGATGCGCCGGGGCTGCTGGGACCCGAAGGCCCGCATCGAGGACATGGACGCCAACTGGACCGAGGCCCAGATGTGCTTCCCGTCCTTCCCGCGGTTCTGCGGCCAGACCTTCATGGAGGCCGAGGACAAGGAGCTCAGCGAGCTCTGCGTCCGGGCCTACAACGACTGGATGGTCGACGAGTGGTGCGGCGACTCCGGCGGCCGCCTGATCCCGCTGACCATCACCCACCTGTGGGACGCCGACCTCGCGGCCGCCGAGGTCCACCGCAACGCCGATCGGGGCGTCCGGGCCGTGTGCTTCAGCGAGATCCCGCCGTACCTCGGCCTCCCGTCGATCCACACCGACTACTGGGAGCCCTTCTTCCGGGCGTGCGCCGAGACCGGCACCGTCATCAACATGCACATCGGGTCGTCGTCGAAGATGCCGTCGACCTCGCTCGACGCCCCCGCCGCGGTGGGCTCGACCCTCACCTTCGGCAACGCCATGAGCTCGATGACCGACTGGCTCTTCTCGGGCTGGCTCGAGCGCCTGCCCACCCTGAAGCTGGCCTACAGCGAGGGCCAGATCGGCTGGATCCCCTACATCCTCGAGCGGGCCGACAACGTCTGGGAGGAGAACCGGGCGTGGGGCGGCGTGGCCGACATCGTCCCCGAGCCGCCGTCGACCTACTACTACCGCCAGATCTACGGCTGCTTCTTCGACGACGTCTACGGCCTCGAGAACATCGAGAAGTGCGGCATCGACAACATCTGCTTCGAGACCGACTACCCGCACTCCGACAGCACCTGGCCGGAGTCCAAGAAGGTCGGCGAGAAGCTCATGGCCAACCTCCCCACCGACGTCGTCCACAAGCTCGTCCGCGGCAACGCCATCAAGATGCTCGACCTCGACCTCGAGCCCTAGGAGACCGACCGTAGGTGCCTGTCGACCTCGACGTCGGAGTCGATGTCCACCTGGCGATCGAGGGCGATCGCCGTGAGGGTGACCAGCGCCAGGTAGTCGAGCGAGAAGCCACCGAGGCCGCGACCGAACGCTGGTCGGAACCGGGCCTCGAACAGGTCGGTCGTCGTCTCGGCGTTCATCAGATCGGCGAGGTCGCCCACCGTGCCGAGCTGGAGGGAACGGCTGAGCGACGCGACCTGGCCGAGGAAGGCAGAGTGCTCCGAGTCCGACACGGTGGCGAACAGGTCTTCGGCGGCCGTGGCGAGGGCCTCGATGCCCCTCGGGCGCCATTCCGCGAAGGAGACGCGCAGGGCGTCGACGTCGATCGGGAGGCCACGCCAGTCACCGGCCTCGGTCTTCTGCTCGTAGGAGTCGGTGATCTCCCCCACCTCACGTCGGAAGTCCTGGAACAAGCCGTCGCTGACCTCGATCATCGCCGCGACCTGGAAGAGCTTCCGCCTGACGTCGCTCGGGACGTCCTCCCCGTGCTTGTAGTCGAGTGAATGACTGATCGACGCCCAGGCATGCTGGAGGATGGTGCGCACCTGGACCTCGGCGCGAAGGCCTCGGAACTGCGACCACTCGGCGAGGGCCGCCCGGCCGGGGTCGAGCTGGAGCACCAGGTGTCGGCTGGCGTAGCCGAAGGCGTCGGGTCGGTCGGCCTCGTGGGCGTCGTCGTCGAGCACGTCGAACTCGCGGTGCAACAGATCGCAGACCGCGCTGACCTCGGGCCGGTACTGGACGATCACCCGCACCCCGGAGAGGTCGGGCACCTCCGTGAGCGCTGCGTACGACTTCCGCTCCAGCTTGCCGCGCAGGCTCTGCGGCCGCTTGGTGCGCGACGTGATCTCCGGCTGGAGACCGTGCAAGGCGCACAGGCGGGCGGCCAGCGTCTCGAGCGAGCTGCTGTAGAGCGAGTAGGTGTCGTGAGCCTGTTCGAAGGCGGACACGATCGCCTCTTGCGGGCGTGAGAGGGCCACGTCGTGATCGTAGGTGAGGCTTGCGACGCG
>DATHEV010000751.1:0-6119 GCA_035318405.1 Iamia sp. | reverse complement strand
CACCGTCGAGACGGTCAGCCGGGGGGCGGTCGACGACTTCGGCGTCCGATCGTCCGTGTCGGTGCTCACCCTCTCGGCGCCCCTGCCCCGGCGCCTGCCCCGACGGGCCGCCACGGTGTGGGCCGATCCCCGCACGCCCGCGCTCACGGTGCCGACCTTCCCCGAACCCGATCTCCTGACGGGGACGTCGGTGCCGGTGGCGTCGCCGTCGCCGGGGATCGACCGCGGCCGGGCCGTGGTGATCACCGGTCGACCCGTCGGCCTCGTGGTGATCTCCGGCGGCGGCGCCCATCGGGTCGTCGGCGGGCGAGCCGAGGCCTGCGGGCCCGACGGGTGCGACGCCGTCGACCTGGCCGAGGGCGCCGATGGCACGGTCCACCTGGCGACGGGAGAGGGCGTGTTCGCCCTCTCGCCCGGCCCCGACCACCCGGCGAGGCAGCTCGACCAGGGCTGGCCGGAGGGACCGGCGACGGCGATCGCGGTCGCCGGGGGCACGGTGGTGGCCGGTACGGCCCGGGGCCTGCTCGCGCTGGCCGAGGCGCCGCCGGGCGGCCCGATAGGGACCTGGCTGCCGCTCCCCGTCGACGGGGAGATCACCGCCCTGGCGACCAGCGGCGAGGTCGTGTGGGCCGCATCCGCGACCGGTGCCGTGCTCGGCGCCACCGCGGCCGGCCCGGCGTCGAGCTGGTCGTGGAGGTCGGTCGGGGTGATCGCCGGCGCGGTCGACGCCCTCTGCGCGGCAGGGGGCTCGGTCTGGGCCGCCGGGCCCGACGAGGTCGTCCGGATCACCTCCGGGCGCACGGTCACGCTGCCGTCCCTGCCGGCGCCGGCGAGCGCGCTCGCCGTCGACGGCCGTGGGCTCTGGGCGGCGACGGGTGCGGGGCTGATGCACCTCCCGCACGGCGGCCGGGAGTGGGCGACCGTCGCCATCGGGACGCCCGGCGCGGTGGACGCCGTGACCGGCGACGGCGGGTCGGTCGTCGCCGTGGGGGCGGGCGGCCTGGTCCGGGTCTCGAACGGCCGGGTGGTGCCGATCGCCGGCAGCCCGCCGGTGACCGCGAGCGCGGTGGCCGTCGGGCGCGACGGGTCGGCGTGGATCGCGGCGCGATCGAGTGGCCCGTCACCGGTGATGCCTGGTCCGGCCGTCCGTCCCGAGGACCTCACGACGCTGGACCAGCGCGGCCTGCCGTCGGCGATCGTCGATGCCCTGGCCGATGCGGGCAGCCCGTTGGCCGCCGACGCCTCGGTCGAGCCGCACGTCGTCGGCTCCTCGTGGGTGATCTCCTCCGGTGCCGACCTGTGGCTCGTCGCCGCCCGCCGGACGAGCTCCGGCACCGCCGTCGTGCTGGGGGCGCTGCCCGATCCCACCTGGGCGACGGGGCCCGCGGGGGCCGACGGGTCCTGGCCGGTGGAGATCCTCGGCGTCCGCTCGACCCTCCGTGCGCCACCAGGGTCGATCCTGGTCCGGCCGGGTGACGATCGGGCACCCGTGCTGACCGAGCCGGCCACGGTCGCGGCCGTGACGGCCACGTCGATCGAGCTGACGTCACCCCTGCGCCACGCCTATGACGCGTCGACGGCGTCGATCCTCGCCAACATCGTGCGCGCCTCCCACGGGACGCCGGTGACCAAGGTGCTCGGCACCGGCGACCCCGACGTGCCCAACCAGTCGTTCCGAGTGCCCACGCTCGTGGCGAGCCTGACCCCGCCGGAGGGCGGGGGGGCGCCGAGGTCGACCCTCCAGGTGACCGTCGACGGGGTCCGGTGGCGGGCGACGGAGGCACTCTCGTCGGCCGGACCGACCGATCGCACCTACCTCGAGCGGAGGCACCACGACGGGACCGTCACCGTCCAGTTCGGCGACGGCACGCACGGGGCGCGGCTGCCCCGGGGCCCGGTCGTCGCGTCGTGGCTACAGGGCGGGGGCGACGAGGGTGCGGTCACGGCGGGATCGATCGCCCAGCTCCTCGACCGGCCCCGGCTCGCCGTCGGGGTGTCCAACCCGCTGCCCGCGACCCGGGTGCCGGCCGCCGATCCCGTCGCCGCGGCCCGGGCCGAGCAACGCTGCCTCGGACGGGCGGTGACGCTGACCGACGTGGCCGAGCTCACCAGAGTGCAGCCGGGGGTCGCGTCCGCCAGCGCGGACCTGGTCGCCTCCCCGGCGGGCGAGGTGGTGGTGGTGTCGGTGGCGACGACGCCCGATGCGCCCCCCGGGCTGGTCGAGGAGCTGGGTGCGGCGCTCGACGACCGGCTCGGCGTCGCCCACCCGGTCGTGTTCGTGGCCGCCACCACCGTCCCGGTCTCGGTCCGCGTCGAGGTCACGGGCGGGCCGGACAGCCGCCCGGTGGAGGCCGAGGTGGCGGCGGCGCTGGCCGGGCTGCGCCCGCTCCAGCCGGGCGACGCCCTCGTGCCGAGCGACCTGGTCGCAGCCGCCGCACGGGCTCCGGGCGTGACCGATGCCCGGGTCGTCGCGTGGGGCCCGCTCCACCGTGAGGCCCGGGCTCGGCCGCGGGCGGAGGCCGGTCGCGCCGCGTGGCCCACGGGCGCCAGCGCGCCGACTCCGGCCGAGCTCCTCACCGTCGAGGCCGCGGGTGTGACGGTCCGGGTGTCGGTCGAGGAGGCCCGCCCGTGAGCGACGACTACGAGATCCTCGCCTCGCTCCTGCCGGCGTACCACCGTGAGCTCGACCGGGCCGGGGACGGCGCCCTCGAGGTCCTGCTGCGCGCCATCGCCGGTCAGTGGTCGGACCTCAGGGAGCGGGTCGACGATCTCTACGACGACGTGTTCGTCGAGACCTGCTCGACCGATCTCGTCCGCTACTTCGCCGAGGAGCTCGGGCTCGACGACGACGGCCCGTCGGCCCCCTCCGACCAGTCCGGGTTCGCCCTGCGGGCCTGGGCCGGCCAGGTCACCGATCTCCGCCGGAGGAGGGGGACGCTCGGGACGCTGGCGAGCGCCGCCCACGTCGCGACCGGCTGGTCGATCCACGTCCAGCCCGGGTCCGCCTCCGTCGCCCGCACGCAGCCGGTGGGCGGCGGCCCGGCGGTGGGCCCGCCCGTGCGCCCCCCGGGCTCGATCGACGTCCGGGACCTCGATGCCCTCGCCCAGCTCGATCGGCCGTGGTCCACCGCCGGTCGGCTGGTCGACCTGCGATCGGGGCCGGGCCCGGCCCACACGGACCTGTCGGTGTGGCGGATCCCGACGTTCCCGGTCCAGCAGCACGCCTGCGCCGTCGACGGGTCGGGCCCGACACCAGGCCGCGCCCACACCTTCAACCCGTTCGGGCTCGACCAGCCGCTGCACGTCCACCCGGTGCCGCCCGAGACCCCGCTCGACCGGCCGACACCCGGCGCCCTGGCCCGGCCGATCGGTCGCGCCGACCTGGCCCGGCTCCTGCGGCAGAGCGGCACCCTGCCGTTCACCGTGCGCGCCGGGACCGGAGACCCCGTTCGAGCCGAGGACATCGCCGTCGCCGACCTGTCGAGCTGGCGGGCCCCGGCCTCGCCGCACGCTGTCGTCGTCGACCCCGAGCGGGGCCGGCTGTGGTTCCACGACCCCCAGCCCGACGGGGTGACCGTCGACTACGCGTTCGGGCTGTCCGGGGCGATCGGTGCCGGGCCGACGCACGCCCCGTCCCAGTGGCGGAGGCCGCCCGAGGATGGACGGGTCATCGTCGTCGGTCCCGGCCACCCTCACCCGACGATCGGCGCCGCCCTCGACGCCGTGCGGCGCGAGCCGGCACCGAGCTGGCTCGTCCGGGTCGACGACGACGGCACCCATCGAGCGCCCCGGGACGGATGGCGACTCGGGGCGACGCACGGATCGGTGAGCCTCGTGGCCGCCGTGGGCCGGACCCCCGCCCTCGTCGGCGACCTCCACATCGAGTCCCCCTCCCACCACCGGGTCGAGCTCGTGGGCCTGGCGGTGGACGGGGTGGTCACGATGACGGGACCGGGCAGCCTCGTCCTCACCCGGTGCACGCTGGTCCCGCGCCCGCGGATGGGGCTGGCCCTGGACGGCCATCGCGGCCCCGTCGTGGTGAGCGCCTCCCGGTGCATCCTCGGCTCCGTCGTCGCCCGGGGCTCGGTGCACGTCTCGGTGCGCGACTCGATCGTCGACGGTCGCGGTCGGGGGGCCCTCGGCGGGGCGGGCCAGCCGGTGGCGAGCGTGGACCTCGGTTGCGTGACCGTGCTCGGGACCGTGAGCGCAGGGTTCGTCGCCCTCGATCGGTGCATCGTGACGGGTGGCGTCAGGGGGCCCGACGGTCCGGTGACGGCGTCGTGGACGAGCGTCGAGGCGCAGCCCGGCACCGCCCCGATCGGCGATCGGGCCCGCTTCACCTCCGAGGTCTTCGGCCAACCGGGCTACGCCCAGCTGGCGCCTGACTGCCCGCCGGCGATCCGCCACGCCGGGCCGGACGGGTCCGAGCCCGGTGTGTGGCACGCGCTCGGGCAGGACGCCCGAGGCCGCCGTCTGGCGCAGGTCGTCGGCGAGTTCCTCCCGGCCGGGCAGACCCTCAGCATCTCGGTGCGCTCGTGAAGGTGCCCGTCCATCGATCGACCACGACCTCGAACGGAGCTCCCCGATGACGGGCGGCAGCCTCCACGGCGACTTCTCGTCGTTCCGACCCTCCCTCCCGCCCGGCTCGGACCTGCTCCAGCAGCAGGGACGAGTGCAGCTCGACGCCGACTGGAACCAGCAGGTCACGGCGGCGTCGGAGCGTCTCGCCACCGCGCTCGGGGACGTCCTCGGGCGGGGCGTGGCGCCGTTGCTCGACCCGGGCTTCCACATCCGCCCGGCGGTGGCGCTGGGGTTCGACGGCGACGGCGCCGCGGTGGCCCCGGACCCCGCTCGTCACCGCCGTGAGCCGGTGCGGGACCTGACCATCGAGACGTGGGTCCGGTGGTTCGGCGTCGAGGGCTCCGTGCTCGCCACCGAGGGGGGCGAGGGTGGCTGGTCGCTCCGGGTGGCCTCCGACGGCCGCCCCGCGCTCAGCCGGTCGTTCCGCACCGGGGGAGGGGTTCGCTGGACCGAGGTGGCAGGCGAGCGGGCCGTGCCCATCGGTGCGTTCGTGCGGCTCGTGGTCGTCGTCCGCGGCTCGGTGGTGCGGTTCCACCTCGGCTCCGAGGAGGCGGGCATCGTCACCTTCCCCGACCTCCATCCGAGCGAGGTCACCGAGGGGAGGGTGCTCATCGGGGCCGGGGCGGGGCCGCACCGGCGGCCGCCGTTCGTGGGCGAGGTCGCCGGGGTCCGGCTGTGGTCCGAGGCGCGGAGCGACGCCCACCTCCGCGTCGAGGCGGGGCCCGATCCCTTCGACGCCGCCGACGCCCCTGCGGCCCTGCTCGCCTGGTGGCCGATGGACGACGGTGCCGGATCGAGCGCCCGCGACGTCATGTCGTCCCACCCGGCGATCTTCGCCGGCCGGGTTCCGCCCCGATGGCGACTGGTCGACCTCGACATCGCACCGGGGCGGTACTACGTCGACGGCGTCGCCGTGAGCCTCCCCGAGGGGGTCCGGCTCAGCGCGCAGCCCGCCGCGCCACACCAGGCGGTCCCGTCGGCGGCCGGGGAGCACCTCGTCTACCTGGAGACCTGGTCGCGGACGGTGCTGCCGGTGCAGGACCCGGCGCTGCGAGAGGTGGCGCTCGGAGGCGCCGACACCACGGTGCGCCAGGACGTCGTGGCCGCCGTCCGGACGTGTCGCCTCGACCCCGACGGGCGCGGCCCCGACCTCCGCCGCCGGGGCGGGACGACCGGCGCCCTGCGCGCCCGCGGCCGGAGCCCGGAGGCGGGCAACGCCCTGTACCGCATCGAGGTGGTGGCGTCGGGCTCCGTCGACGACGCGGGCGTCACGGCGCCGGCGCCGAGGGTGGCGGTGCTCGGGCTCGACGCCCGCTCGGGGCTGCTCCACGTCTCCGATGGCGAGGTCGCCCTCGGTCCGGGGGACCCCGTGGTGCTCGAGGCCGGGGGAGGGGCCCTGTGGTGTGGCGCGACGGTGGTCCTCGGCTCCTCGCGGTGGATCGTCGTCGACGTCGCCCCGGCCACGCTGGAGACCCTCGGCTCCCTGGGGCGCCTCACCGTGCGCCGGCTGGTCGACCGGCCGACCTTCGCCTGGAGCC